>CAZCDT010000068.1:2060-16561 GCA_964497525.1 uncultured Bacteriovoracaceae bacterium | reverse complement strand
TTTGTGATTCTATGTTGTTTTGAAGTTTACCCACCATCAAGTTTCAAGATCCAGATTTACGCTTTGCAAAGACACGATAAGTGGTTGATTTTTAAAACAAAAAAGCCAGCATTTCTGCTGGCTTTTTTTGAAATCACTAAAAGTGTAGACAAAGTTGGTGCCCCCTCGCGGAATCGAACCACGGACACAGGGATTTTCAGTCCCTTGCTCTACCGACTGAGCTAAAGGGGCATCAAAGTTACCTTCACTTAAAGTTTTTTTAGATTAATTGTTTGTTTTTTTTACGTCAACATAAAAAATAGAATTTTTGTCTAAAATAATCGGCCATCGACTAGGCAAGTTTTGTGCGGGTCTTGCTTCCTGTTTCATAATAATTAAAAATTCAAATAGAGCGAAACTATTCACAAAAAGAACTACGTTCAAAAGGATTTACATCTATGAAGTTAAAACTCATTTTTTTATTCATACTTTCTATGTTTTCCCTTTCCTCTTTTGCCGCAATATTTGATGTTGTTCTTACAATTAATGGGCAAAGGGTTACAAAGGGCTATCACAAAGTTGAAGATGTTATTGATGCCATTAATGCAAAATCTCTTCTTACAGAATTTCCAAGTTATAACCCCGCAACTGATGCTGTAAGTATCGCAGTAAATTTTCGCGGACTTCCAATGACTATGAATTATTCGGCCGGTGGAACAGTAATGACTCTAAGCATTCCAGACTTAGGTATTACTCAAACTTTTTCCGGGGCAGATCGTGACGCTAGCAATCAAGCTTTTAAAGATTGGCTTAAAAAAAGCGGTGGGGCAACTCTTGATAAAATTTTAAAAAAACTTGCAGAAGTCTCTCCAAATGATCCCGTTGCAGGAAATCCAAACAGTCTTATGACAAAAATGGTAAATAGCGACTTTAGTACTGGTCAAGCATCCGCAACATCAAATAAAGAGCAATCTTTAAAAAATGCCGCCAGTTTTGGTGTTAGTTACGGAAAATTTAAGCTCGGAAATGAAGACACTTCCTCTTTTACTCTTCCAATGAGCTATGAAATAAATTTTGCAAATGAAAATCGCTTAACAATAAATCTTCCTTTTACCTATGTAAAAGTTGGTGATGCTCAAAGCTTTTCTTTGGCCTCTAGCTTTATTTACACGATAAAAGTAACAGATAAATGGAAACTATCTCCTGGATTTGGAACAGGTATTGTAGGCTCTGTCGATCTTGGCTCTATGGGACAAATTGTTTCTGGCTCTATAACAAGCGATTACATCTTTACTTTACCTCGCGGCACTCTGAACCTAACAAATATGGCCGGACGCTATGAAACAATAAAAATCAAAGTAAAAGACTATTCCTCAAACCCAAAAATCCAAAATACAGTGATAAAAAATGGCCTTTTATACTCTCTACCACACCCATTCTTTTTTAACTGGAAAGCAGAAAGCGAGTTTTTTATAACTGATACAAGATTTTTGGGAGATAAGCTTTATATGCAATCCTTTCAAGAATTTGGGGCCTCCATTGGGTCAGATAAAAGTAGTACTTCTCTTACAAGCTTTTTAAGATTTGGAGCAACTTATTTATACTCCAAGCAGGTTAAAGGATATATGGCCAATTTTGGTTATAGCTTCTAATTTTTTTTAAAGCTTAGTTGAATAAATCTCTGCTTTTGGGTATTCTCACTAGACAAAAAATAGATATTAATTTCACGAGGATACTCAATGGCATGGGAGTATAGCGATAAGCTAAAGCAACTATTTTTAAATGCTCTTTATTCAAATGAAGATTCTTATTTTGGAGAGCTAGAAAATCCAGATGCTGTTGGAAAGCATGGCTCAATTGCTTGCGGAGATGCAATTGTTTTCTATTTGCGAATTGATAAAGATCCAATCGATCCATTTAAAGATAAAATTAAAGAAGTAAAATACAAAACTTTTGGTTGCACCTCTGCAATAGCCGCATCAGAGGCCTTGTGCTCTCTTATAAGCAAGGATAATCCCACACCAATAGAAGCTCTAAAAATTTCTAATAAAGATATTGTAGATTTTTTAGGTGGCATGCCTGAAGCAAAAGTACACTGCTCTGTCATGGGCGCAGAGGTATTAAAAGATGCCATTGCCGATTGGGCAAAAAAAAGAAAATTAAATGTAAAAGAGATTCTTGGTGATGATTGGATCGAAGAAGAAAAAGAAGAGGGAAAAATTATCTGTGAATGCTATGATCTTAGTGAACCATATTTAAGACGGATCATAACAAATAATAGATTAAAAACTATCGAAGATATCGAGTTTGCAACGAAGGCCGGAAGTGGTTGTGGCAGCTGCATTAACATGATTGGTGGAGTGTATGATTTAGTTGAAGAGATTTGGGGCATACCAAATGGTGGCGAGCTTCTAGCAGAAACAGAACCACTTGATCCAGAGCTTGCTGGAAAAATTGAATTGTTATTAGACCAAGCAATTTTGCCTGAAATAAAAAAACTTGGTGGAAGCTTTAATCTCGTACAGATAAAAGAGAAATATGTATATGCTCAAATAGAAGGCAAAAAAAGAGAGCAAATAAAAGTTACAGTGGAAAATCTCTTAAAAGAGTTAATCGATCCACATATCACTTTAATAGATATATAAGGCAAATTATTATGAAATATTTCTTTGATACCTGCTGGTTTTTAATTTTGATTTTTTTGGCGATTTTTTTATTAAATCCAGATGGAGCATCATGGTTTGAAATTACAACGGCACACTACCCTGCCATCATGGGATTTTTTAAATTTTTTATTTTGGCAACCATGGGAGAACTTTTAGGCCGACGAATTGTAAAAAAGAATTGGGAGTTTTTTAAAATTGCTCTTTTTACCAGAGCGCTTGTTTGGGGATTTCTAGGTATTGTTTTCTCTTTTGTTTTTCCAATCTATAGCGCAGGCATTGATTTTTTAATTGCCAAACATCGTCTCTATGTTTTCGAGTCAGATTTTTTAGCATTACTTTCAATCGCTTTTTGGAAATCTTTTTTCATGAACATTTTATTTGCATTTCCATTTATGACCTTCCATCGTTTTACAGATATGCTTATCGACGCAAAATGTTTTTGGGGCCATTGGCCATTTATGAAAATTTGGAATTTAATTGATTGGAATAATATGTGGAGAATCGTTGCTCCAACAATTATTTGGTTTTGGATTCCGGCACACACTATAACTTTTATGCTACCAAACGAATATCGGATACTTTTGGCCGCACTTTTAGGAATCGTTCTTGGCATTATTTTATCAATCGCAAAAACTTCATCAAAGCATGCAAAATAGGAGTCGCACAATGTCACACAAAATTTTAGCAATAAATCCTGGTTCAACCTCTACAAAAATCTCTCTGTTTGAAAATGGTCAAGAGACCATATCCGAAAAGATTTCACATGAGGCAAAAGATCTTGCAAAATTTGATAAGATCATCGAGCAAAAAGCTTATCGCTCAAAAATGATTCTTGATGTTTTAAAAGCAAAAGATGTTCAAATTGCGACATTAAATGCAGTTGTCGGACGCGGAGGTCTTCTTCGCCCAATTCCAAGCGGAACATACAAAGTAAATTCAAAGATGCTACACGATTTAGAAACAACTCCTGCTGAACATGCGAGCAATCTTGGGGCAATTATTGCTTCTGAAATTGCCGCAGTGGCCAACTGCCCTGCTTTTATCGTTGATCCTGTCGTAGTTGATGAGTTATCACCACTTGCTCGCTATACAGGTAATAAAGCGCTACAAAGAAAGTCAATTTTTCATGCTCTAAACCAAAAAATGGTTGCAAGAAAAACTGCCAAGTCTATTAACAAAAACTATGAGGATGCGAATTTTATCGTTGCCCACCTCGGTGGCGGAATAAGTGTTGGTGCCCATGAGAAAGGTAAAGTTGTTGACGTTAATAATGCTTTAGATGGAGATGGTGCATTTTCTCCTGAGCGCTCTGGAGGCATGCCTATTGGCCAATGGATGGAGATCGTTTTAAGTGGCAAATATGACAAGTCGACTTTAAAAAAAATGATAAAAGGTGAAGGTGGGTTCATGAGTTATCTTGGAACAACCGATGCAAGATTTATCGAGAAAAAAGTTGAAGAAAAAGATCCATACTACACCGAAGTACAAAATGCTATGTGCTATCAAGTTGCAAAAGAGATTGGAGCATGTGCTACGGTTTTAAACGGTAAAGTCGATAAAATTATTATTACAGGAGGCCTCGCCTACAACCCACAAATTATAAAAGAAATTTCTAGTCGAGTTTCTTTCATTGCACCGATAGAGGTTATTCCAGGAGAAAATGAAATGGAATCTCTTTATCTTGGAGCGATTCGTGTATTAACCGGCGAAGATAAAGCAAAAGAATACTAGGAGAGGATATGCCATCATTTGATTTAGTTTCAAAAATAGATTCTAGCGAACTACACAATGCTTTAGAGCAAACAAAAAAAGAGATTGCTGGTCGCTTTGATTTTAAAGGGTCAACTGCCAGCATTGAATTAAAAGAGGAAAAACTTCATTTGCAAGCAGAAGATGATTATAAAATAAAAGCTCTGCTCGATATTTTTCGCACAAAAATGGTGAAAAGAGGTATTGGTGTTAATGCAATAGAACCTCAAAAAATAGAACCATCAGGTAATAGAATGTTAAAGCAAGATCTTTTATTAAAAAGTGGAATTGCAAAAGATGATGCAAAAACAATTCATAAGATGATTAAAGATAGCAAATTAAAAGTAACAGCATCAACACTTGAAGATAAAATTAGAATCACTGGTAAAAAGATTGATGACTTGCAGGCCGTTTTTGCCATGCTCAAAAAATCGCCAGATATAAAAATTGAACTTCAAATGGATAACATCAAGAGAGATTAATGAATAAGACTATTAGATTTTTTATTATCACTCTTCCATTTTTAGCACTGCTTATTATGCTTTATTCTTTATTTGAGAAACCAGACCTGGAAAGTGAAGAGGATTTTAAGCAAGATGAAAAAATAGGTGATGCTTTAAGGCCAGTAGCAAAAATTGCAAAAAATAAAGAAAACGAAAACAGGCCAGTTGAAGATCGATTTGTAAATCTTAAAAATAAAGCAATGCAAAAAAATTCCGACAATAACAATACTCAAAAAGAGCTAAAAACGAAAAGTAACGACGTTGAAGATGATTCATCTCTTGAATCTGGTGATAATGAAATAGATTCTCGTTGGAAAAAAAGTGTGGAAAAACTATTTACACAAGATTTAAAACTTCCTACAGGTGTTTTTATAGAATATGAAAAAATGCAGCGCAGTTTTTATGATGAGGTTGCAAGTTTTCTATCTAGTTTGCAATCAGAGGGTGAATTCGCAGAAGGAATTAGCATCGAAAATATAGACTTACAACTCCAAGAATTAAAAACGCACTACCAACAACGCTTAAAACAAACAATTGGCGAAGATCACTACCAAAAATATGAAAAACTAAAAGATGAATTCAATCATGAGCTTTTAAAAGAACAAGATCCAAGTATTGGAACAATGACTATTGAGTTTTAAAAGAAGAAGGCCCAATAAAAATCAGGCCTTCTTTGATATGACTTTATTTTGAAATCGTATAAGGGATTGCAATTGTCTTTCCATTTTTGGTTGTCAACTTAATTGCCCCTTTTGCCTTTGAATTTAGATTTTTATATTTTAACTCTTTTGGTGCAACAATTTTCGCCCTTATTATATTTTTATTATCGCTCTTAATTCCCACCGCGATTACAGGGGTTTCTGCCAGATTTAGATAAACATCAAGATCAACACTGTTTGTAGATTTCAAAGTTGCTTCTGCATCATAGTTTCCAAAAGTTTCAACTCCAATAAAAAGAGATTCTGCTTTTTGAGCATTACAAGATTGCAATGCAACTTTTTTAAATTTCTTTAAACCTTGATCAGTGCTTTCACTTCGATATTTAACAAGCCAGTTACCGCTTTCATCTTGAGTCAATATTTTCTCATCAATTCTTCCAAAAAAGAGATTATTCTTTTGACTATCGCTAAAAGTAACATCTAATTCGACTTCACTAACTTTTGCATCTTCTTTACATGGAAGATTTAGTTTTTTCACACCCAAAAATCCTGATCGAACAGGAATATCGTTAAGACTTAATACTAAATTTGGTGCTAAAGCTTCAACACTTTCTAAAGTTAGGTCCTCTGCCAGTCCGCTTGCTGCAAAGAAGTCTACATTTGCGCCAACTTTTAGATTAATTTCTTTATGACTTAAAACTAAGCGGTCTGCAAAAACTTTTAGATCATAGCTTGTATCAGACATCCAACGACCATCAGCAGCTGCTACAACGATTTCATAAATTCCAGGTTTCCCTGTCACGTCAAAATTCTTGTTAACCAAAGAGCTTCCTGTATACGATGGAAATTTTGCAATTTTTGCTCTTGCAAGTTGCCTTCCCGCCTGATCATAAACAAGATATAAAAGACTGCCATTTACGCCGCTAGAGATATTTAAGTCTAGCGTTAGTGATGAATCCATTGGTGTAACATTAACAAAATAACGGTGAAACTTATTCGCACCAATTTTTACGCCATTACGTTTAAGATCATTTTTTACATTTGATAAATCATAAGGCATGTGAACAACATCTAAAATTGTATTAATTCTTTCATCTTTTGAAAAAACCTCATATACCGCAATATAAGTTTTTCCTTCATCCATCATACTTAGTTTTCTTTGACTAATAAAAGTTCCACGCAAATCAATCCCTGGAACAACTATCATCTCTTGATTACTACTTTCATTTGTTCCAATTTTCACCAAATTAAATGGCAAATTTGTGGTAAGTGTTTGCATTTTTGCGTCATGAGTTAAAACTTCAACTTTTGAAAGTTTTACTTTTAGTTCACTGTTTTGCAACATGATGGTGCTTTCTTCCGAACGCTCTCCATCATCTTCAATTCTTATAGTAAAAGTTCTAGTTTCTTTTGGAGTAATTGAACGATCATAAGAACTTTTACGAGCATTGATGTTTAATTCAAAAAAACTATTTGATTTTTCATCAAGTTTTGTTATTAGCTCCATATATCGTTTAAATGCCCCGTTTACATCTATTAATCCATAACCTTGTTGAGCAACGGTTAAATCGCTTAAAGGCTTTGCTGTATCCATTAAGGCCATTCTTAAGGCCAGTGCATAATCAGTAAGAGTTACGCCACTATTACCTTTTATTCTATCATCAAGTGCTATAACAAAAGCTCCGTAAGCACTCTCCGTTTTGGCAAGTGATAGTAACGCCGCAGCTCCACCAGTTGTCATAGGAGATGACATCGATGTTCCATTCCACATCGCACTTTTTTCTTGTGTTAAAGGAGCTGAAGAGAGGGCCGAGCCCGGTGCTACCAAGTGAGGTCTAAGCTCACCTGTATATGAAGGGCCAACGCTGGAGAAATATAATAAGTTTTGTTCAGGAAGGTTGCTATCACGAGCAATTGTATAATGCTCAGAAAGAGACTCTTTTGAAACATGAGCGCCAACTAAAACGATTGGGCCGGCATTTCCAAGATCGTTGATACTATGAAATCCAGGCCCTGAATTTGAAGCAGAGATAAAAAAAGTTGCGCCAAATTTTGCCGCCAAATCACGCATTAAAACTCCAAAAAAACTTTCTCTATTTTGCTCGTGAGAGCCAAGAGAAATATTTACAACGTCTGGACGAAGATTATATGGGTTATAAAATGACTCGATTAAAGATTTAAAAATTGCAGCATCTGTACAAGTCAAACCTGAACATGCTTTAAGTGCCATAAGTTGTGCTTTGGGAGCAGCTCCCGTCATGCCTACGCCATTACCAGCGATAATTCCAGCAACGTGCGTTCCATGTCCTCCGGCATCAATACCGATGGTTAATGATACAGGAATTTCTTTGTTGTCTTTTTGAGTCGCAATTAAAAGAGGAAAAGAAACTATCTTATTTGCTTTTTCACTAAAGCGAATCATACCATTTAAATTTTTCTTTGAATTTTTTATGAAGTTAAAATCGTAAATTGGTTTAGACATCTCTTTTTGAGAGAACTGTCCATCGCCATCAAGATCAATAAACGCAACGACTGACTCGTTTTTTGTACTATAGGTTAATATTACTTGAAATTCATCATCAGTCTGACCGTTGTCATTTAAATCAAGGCCTGATGATTTTTCTATTCTTTCTTCTTCTGATAGCTGAACACCTAAAGATCTCTCTGAAATTGTCGCTTGATAAAATTTTACATCTTTTAATTCTTCTGGAAGGCCTGCCGCTTTATTATCAGCTATTGGATGAACTAAAACTTTACTCTCTCTTGTTAAGTCGGCCCAATAAATAACTCGATCTTCAAATATTGGATGAGATGCATCGATCCCTGTATCAATGACAGCAACAACTACATCTTCACCAAGACCACGGCCGGGAGAAATTGCGCGTAGAGCATCAATGTTAATTTCTTTGGTAGGAATTTTTATATTATTAAAAGAGACTCGCCCGGTATCATTTGACAAAATTTTATTAACTGCAAGTTTTGGATTATCAACCGAGATCGCTTTTAAGTTTAGTGATTCGATGAACTCTTTATCTGTTATTTTTTCTGGAGGTAAGTTCGCAACTAAAAATTTAATATTATAATCTATTCCAAGATTTGGATCATAAACGATCTCTCCACCGGCCGCTACAATTTTTCGACTTGCATCGCGCGGATCGCCGTTTAGTGCAAGAAGCACTGTTAATTCTGGATAGACATATAAAGAGTTTTTCAATAAATATTGATCAACTTCTTTTGCTAAATCTGCTGCGCTCTTTGTGAGACCATCATCACCTCGTGCTCCAGAATCGCTGGCAAGCGGAATTAGTCCCGAGCCAGAGCTACTTACATCATCATCTTTTTTGCTGTTAGAACATGCGACAACGTTGAGCAGTAAAAACGCTGATAGAATTACTGGTGTCAAAAAGTTTCTCATAACGCCCCCACTTTTTAGATAGCTGTCTACTTTTTAGACGGCCACCTGTTTAAAGATCAATAACTTAAAAAAATAGCAGTCAGTTAAAGAGGTAATAGTGCAAAAGGTAGGCCAAGAAATTGGTGGCGAAATGGGACTGGTAGATTGATATCAAAAACTTCAAAAGAAAGAATGTACCACTTACTTTTGTACAATAAAAAAGTCTGCGTAAAAAATGGAGTAGTTCTAGAACTACTCCACAATTAATTTAGTATGGAGAAATAAAAATAGATTTTGGGTTTGGTGGGGTTTTTTGTGGAGTCTGTGGTTTAAATGTTAACGAGCAATCACCAGCATTAATAGTGGCATCATATGCCGTGACTTGTTCCAATGTACTATTTAAAACATATAATAAACTACCTGTTGAATCTAATGCAATATCTGTTAATAATCCCGCAAGATTTACGGGAGCCTCTGCATCTATTGTGCTTGCCGCAGCATCTATTGTAAAAATTGAAATTGAACTTTGAGGTGGAGTTGTTGAAAGATCATCGTTATTTAAAACATATATGCAAGGTAGAAATGGATTAACAATTAATTTACGGGTGTTGCTTGGAACTGTTAAACCTGCACCTACCGAACTTAATGAATCAAAGTATTCAAACGCAATATTATAGCGCCCTAAAGAATTTGTTCCTTTTAAAAGAACTAATAACTCTTTTAACCATTTATTATATTTTACATCTACAGGGGCGCCGCCAGCGACATCAACATCTAGCGAAGACCCATTGACTAAGTCTCCATCATTACTTGTTGGAGTACTATTTGCTCCATTTATAATTGGATATTGCCTAATTTTGTTAGCACCAGTGCCGGCCATATACATATATCGATCTAAAAATATATCACTTTGCCCAATAAATAATGAATCGAGACTCCAGTTGTTCGAATTTTGAAAAACTCCTGCACTATTTACAAAGTACTTTTCTACATAAGAGCTCGCACCATTATTATGACATACATAAATAAAATCTCCTCTCTTACTAGAAATTGCGCTGCGACTAGATACTGACATACTTTGGGCATCGATAAAGTTTGTACTTGTAAGCATATTAGTTTCAAGACTTCTATCTACTCTTCCTATTTTTTCAGAACCTAATAAAAACAAAAATCTTTCATTGTTACTGTTAAATCCTACATCTAAAAGCTGACTTGCAATACCTAAGGAACTTAAACTGTAATCGACGATCGGTCTAGCAAATGCTGTTGCCAAACCATTATCCGCCGGAGTTGCTGAGCGAGCAAGGTGATATTGATAAACATCTCCGTCTGCTCCAACAACTTGTAACGATGAAGATTGTGCTTTAACCAATGCCATTTTTGAGACACCATTTGCGGGAACGTCAGAATTTGGATTTCCAAGGTCATTAGACTTCCTTGAATGTATTTTATCATTACCATCATCAGCAATAAATATATGTCTTCCGTCTGGTGTTCCAGTTACATCTGTAAAAACTCCTCCAGCTACGCTAATAGCTCCACCATCAGCAACCGGTGAGCCATTAAAACCAAGAGTGGTATGTCTTAAATAATTACCATAAACAAAGTATAACTTTTTTCCAACTTCTGGAATAAAAGACCTCGTGCAGTCATCTGCACTGGAACATGACATGCCAGAAAGACTCAGCCCCCCCCCCAGCTCTCCATCAACTTCAGCATTATGCAAATTAGCACCTCTGTATTTTGCATAACTAGAGTGGTAATTATGAATATAGCTATTTGTCGGATCTATTTCCAAAAATCGCCCGCCGGCAGCGGTGCTTACAACTTGTGTCCCCAACGATCCATCATTGCCAATTGGCCATGAACAAATTTTTATACTTGATGAAATGTCACACAGAGAATATAGTGCATGGCCGGTTTTACTAACAGTAAAACCAAAGGAATGATTTATGTCGTCTGTAATGTGAGTGATATTTTTATTTGTATAATAAAGAGAGCCAGAAAAACCACCATTTGCCATATCAATATTTACTCTATAAATATTCCCGTCAGATCCTCGAGCAAAAACAAATCGACCATCTGGAGTTATAACAATTTTTTTTAGCAAAGTTGATTGCCCTACAGAGCCTATTTCGCTAAGACTTCCATCGACAGGGTTTATTTTAAATGCCTGAATTACATTTATATCTGTTTGTGCATTAGCCGCCACATATAAATATTTCCCCGAAGGATGTACTACAATATCATACGCCATTTTTGTTGGACTACCTTGAGTTGTTACAGATGTACTGCCCCCATCACACGAAAGAGCACCAGTTGCATAATTAAGCTTACAAACTTGTATATTTTCCCCGCTATTTACGATTGCATATAGATAGTAACTTGTTGGAGGACTAATATAATTAAAAGATAATGAAGTTACAGGATCTTGATCAATATCTTCACTATTTGTTGCCTTTACATCAAAAGTTAAAGTGCCTGCAGTGGTTGGAGCTCCTGTAAGCTTACAATCCGTATCGCTAGCAGGGGTTGGACCTCCGACCCCATTTGAATTTTCAGTAACGCAACTATTTAAAGGCCCAGCAGCACCACCGTGATCAATGACTCCTTCGATAAATATCGGTTGCGTTAAATACGCCACATAATCAGTAAACGGATACGTCACCACTGGCCGACCGATAACCGTCAACGTTAAGGTAGCTTCTGCAGTTAACCCACCACTTGTAACCGTAATTGTATAATCAGTAGCAGCACTCGCTATAGCTGGTGCTGTTCCCGATATCTCGCAGGTTGTTGGATCTAAAGATATACCAGATGGAAGAGCTGGATTAACAGTACAACTTTTCCCTTGTCCATTATCATTAATTGTTATTGTAATTGCGCCATCAATTCCGGCTCCTGCATTTATTGTATAACTTACTGGATAAATCGAAATTGTGGGAGCAGTGGCAGGAGGACCCTCTTCCCACCCAAACGGCCCATCTGCGCAGCCGCTAAAGCGCTGTACTTCTGAAATTGTGCGAGTCATAACGACATCAACGGTTCCACCACCTAAATCTCTTGTCACTTGTGATAGCAAATATGGTTTTAAATATTTTGCGTAATCACTACTTTTAATTTGTGAAAAATCAGGACACTCAAGATGCCCTGATGCTCGTTTAAATCCAAGCAAATAAAATGTTCTAGCAGGACCAGTTGGAACATCCATGTCAAGACTACTTCCCGCAGAGAGTGCGCCTTTTATGATGGCCGCATTAAAAAGATTTACAGCTGGATATCCTGTCGTTGTAATTTCAAAACACTTCCCCTTATTTGCCGCATCTAAGTAATTAACCGCCACTGCATAACATTCAAAATCAGATACCGCGGTAACACTTCCTGCCGCCCAAACAGTTGTACGAGTTGGCGTTGTTCTTTGTATAACATCTCCTGAACGCGCGACATACTCTGGTAGTTTAAAACTAACCTTTGTCGTTTTTTCTTCTGACGCTTTTTTAGAGCAAGATATTGCAGTGATTATCACAAGACACAAAAAGGCAATTTGACGAATCATTTAATAACCCTTTGGTAAAAATTAAGTTTTAAAAATTGTATCTTTAAAGAACTACGAATATCAAGAGTTTCGATTAAGTTTTATAAAGTAACAACACCCATGTAAGAACCTGTAAGTTTAAGAAAATAGCTCCAGAACTAAAATAACGCACTTTTGGCTAGATGATTTCTCTCTGCCATAGCATCGTTAAAAATTCACGCCATGGAATAATTTCAATTTCTTTATCTAGAAGAGGCCGCCTTTGACGCTCATCCAAAGATACTACAATATAACGACTTAATAATTTTTCCTCTTTTAATTTTATCAATCCTTTCAAATCTCGATCTAAAACATGTGATGAACTTTTCACCTCTATCGCCACACGATTATCTAAAATAAAATCAACTTCATCTTGCTGCTGAGAGCGCCAATAGTGCAAATCAAAAGATCCACAATAATCACAAAATGTTTTTAATTCATGGTAAAGAATAGATTCAAATGCTTTCCCAAAGATAATAGATTTTCGAGGAATCTCTGTTATTTTTTGCATTCTACGAACAATGCCCCAATCAAAAAAATAAAACTTTGCAGTGCTTTGGGCCTTTCGTTTATTCGTTTTTTTCCATGCAGGAAGTTCATGTAAAATTAAAGAGTCCTGCATCACTTGAAAATAATCTTGCAATGTTGTACGAGCAATTCCAGCATCAGATGATAATTTATTGTAATTAATTTGCTCCCCATGGCAAAATGCTAAAACTTCCAAAGCACGAGAAAATGAACTCAAATTTCTTGCAAAACCTTCGGCCATAATCTCTTGCTGTAAGTATGTTCCAATATAAGAATCTAAATCAAGATCTGCTGCATCTGAAAAATATATTCCAGGTATTAAACCTCGATGCATAATTTTATCTAAATCATACCCAGATTGTAGTTCATAGCTTGTAAAGGGATGAATATGCTGTATTCTTGCTCGACCTCCTAAAAGATTTACTCCTTGTCGACGAAGTTTTCTAGCACTAGAACCTGTTAATAAAAAGCGTATGTTTTTCTCTTCAATTAAAATTTGAACTTCATTTAAAAGTTCTGGCAATTTTTGAATTTCATCGATCACAACAATTTTATCATCAGATGTAATCTCCTCTCTAATCAAAGAAGGCCTATTTGCTAATCTATGAAAAACATCTGTTTTAAGTAGATTGTAAGTTTTGCATCCACTCAATGCATGTTTTATTAGGAGTGTTTTTCCTGTCTGACGTGGCCCAAGCAAAAAGTATGACTTTGAAGATAGTAATTTTTCTAAATCTATAACTCGAGAAACAATCTCTTGCATAAATAATATTTCCTTACAGTATTGGATAATTATTTGTTACTATATACCAAAATCTATAAAAATGCCACCTATTCCGGCATTTTTTCAATAATATTGCCGAAACGGTCGGCAATACTTAAAATGCCGCAGCGGTTTAATAAAAACAACCTGGCACTTTTACGAAATATCCCAGTACTTTAATCATAGGCCCTTTATCAACGTCTTACTTTTTCTCTTCATATTTTAACAGACGATTATCTTTTGAGCTTACATCTTGATAGCGATTAGAGATCATCTCAAAAATATTTGTTCCAGAAGCTCCAAGAGATGCAGGATTTCTAAAGCTTAACTCTTTGCCTTTTTCACCATCTTTTTTACCAAACATATCCGCTAACGGATTTCCTGATTTTGATCCTGCACTTCCTGAAGCATACTTTCCACTTCCCATCGAAGAGTAACGAATATCTGGCGTTTTCATCGGGCCAGATGGACCACGTCCGCCTCCACCAACAGTTGAGTTTGGAGGAGTTGGTGCACCACCTCCAGGAGCACTTCCGCCACCACCAGATGGACCTGCTCCACCTTTTGATTTTATTCCTGCTGCTGCGGCCGGGTCGCCATCAAAACTATCTCCAATATTAGAGTTATCGGGAATTGCAGAGATCGAAGCAATCGGATCGATATTTAATCCGCCACCAGATTGAGTG
>CAZCDT010000068.1:0-2050 GCA_964497525.1 uncultured Bacteriovoracaceae bacterium | reverse complement strand
TAAATGTATCTTCAGGCGTATAGACAGCAGTCCCACCACCAGCGCCACCACCAATATTTATTCCAGTATCAGCTATATCAACAGTTGAACCAGTGTTACCACCTGTGCAGCGAGAGTCAGATGGATTTGCCTGACAATAAGTGCCACTCCATTCACTTGGAGTTACAGGGTCTGTTGCTATTGCAGTATTGATCGCATCAACCGCACCTCCAATTTTACTTGCCTGATCATCAAGCATTTTTCCAATCGCAAAATTTGCCGCCGCCTCCATTCCCGCTTGAATCATCGCCTGCTTTACTTGGTCGCGCGCCTTGGTATTTATGATAAATTGCCCCTCTCCTGCTGCAACCTGCTGGCAAAGTGTTCTTTTTTCTTCATTTGTTAATTTTGTTTTGTTCGCAGTACTATAGTTAAGCGATGCCATAAACTGGTTATAATCTTCCACCCCTACGTCAGAATCTTGTTTAAGCTTAGCAAAACACTCATCTGCAATTGTTTCAATTTCCGGCATTTTTTCCATTGCGCTATATAACACGCCCATTTTAGCAAGTTGAAATCCACCTTGAACTTTCGCTGATTGCGCCTGATCCTCTTTTGAAGATTTTAAAGCATTTAGCTGCGCACTTGCTTCAGAGCTTGCTCCAAGTTGCGCGCTAATTTTAGAATTTGAAGATGCCGTTTGAATTTGCTGATAAGTACCTACGGCCATGTCACCAACTAATGCTCCGTTGTACGCATTCAAAACATCAAGGCAGGCATCATAGTCTTGAGTCGTGATGCCTTCTCGCACACAAGTTATTTTTCCATCCATTGATTTTTCTTCTGTAAACATTTTTTGACTTCGCTTAAATTCAGAGCGCTTCATAAGATGAACCGTTGCTGTGTATTTTTGAATTTTAGCAAGTAGAGCTTCGGCGGCTTGTTGGACTTCTGTTGGTACATTAATAATTGTGGTTTGAGTCGAACCAGAAGGAATCGAAGTATATTCCATCGAAAGTGTTGGTAAGTAATTTCCAGCAGCAGCAGCAGCAGTAGTCATTGTATTATGAATACAAACACCATCGCTGTATTTCTTAAACAACTCACTCCACTCACAACTCCAATTTTTACTAACTTCTGAAATATTTTTTCCAGCTTTTGCTTCAGTCACGACAGTGCTAAATGCGTTAGCACTGTCTCTTTGAGCATTTTTAACATATTCAACTTCTGTATTATTCCATGAACTCTCTGCACTATTTTTGCAAAATTTTTCAAATTTATTTTCTGGAGGTTTACAAGTCTCTAGTTGTGCAGCGGATGGAGCTGACGCTGGAACACCTGCGATTGGAGTTGGCGGCTCGACGGTTGGTGTCACCTCCTCGGTAGGTACAGGTGGTAAATTTGCGTCATTTATAATGCCAATTAAATTTTTTGTACCTAAAAGGTATGCAATCCCTCCGTTGCTACAACCAGATGCCTCTTGATAATTTTTACAAAATGTTTGATAGGCTGTTTTAAGTTCTGGCTCATTTGTTGCGCGGTCTGCTCCAAAAAGATGCAAAAGGGCATTACAACGAGCGCTTTTATCGTTGACGGTAGTCTTGCATGTTTGATGTTCGCTTCTGTAGGTTTCTTCCATGCTACTTATTGTGCCTGTTAAAGAACTTACATCCGCTTGCTTACAAGCCGTTAAATTAGACATGATCTCTACATTAATCTTCTCATTGACAAATAAAAATCCTGTCTTATTTGTTAGTT
Organism: uncultured Bacteriovoracaceae bacterium; assembly: GCA_964497525.1. Lineage (GTDB taxonomy): Bacteria > Bdellovibrionota > Bacteriovoracia > Bacteriovoracales > Bacteriovoracaceae > CAZCDT01. The sequence goes on along the minus strand of CAZCDT010000068.1, from coordinate 313 downwards.
CAGCTTTAGAGTCCCTCTGCGATAATAGTTCCTCGATCTTCTTCAAATTGCTCTCAATTTCCGTTATCTTATTTTGTTCACATTTGCCAGAGACACCCTTTGCGACCTCATATGCATGAACATTTCGAATAAGCACAATGCTGATTAGAAAAGCTAATTTTAAAAAATTTGAAATCTTCATAAACTCACCACTTGTTAAAATATTTCCAATACAAATATTCTAACCGTTCTTGTCGGATAAACTTTTTTAAAACTTTAGTTTTATACTCAGGCATCTGAGACAAAAGATAAAAATCAGTTAGTTGAATATCAA
>CAZCDT010000067.1:3220-16662 GCA_964497525.1 uncultured Bacteriovoracaceae bacterium | reverse complement strand
CTGTATCGAGCAATTTGCTTCCGCAGTAGATTTTAAATGCATTATCTGGGTTTAAACCCAGTTTTCAACAATCAATCCATTAATACGTGAAAACTCCTTTTCATTGTTTGTGACCAGAATGTAGTTTTGGGCCATGGCCTGTGCCGCAATAATTAGATCATTGGCACCAATTATTTCTCCTTGTTTTTCAAGTGTCGAACGAATTTGTCCATAGCTTTTTACTGCACTTCCACCAAAATCCAATATAGTAAATGGAGATAAAAAAAGCGAAATTGCTTCTAAATTTTGTTCAACTTTCTGACTCTTGTAAGCTCCATAAACTAACTCAGCGTTTGTGATAGATGCAATAGCAACATCGTCGGCATTAAGAGACATTAATTTTTTCAAAACGCTTGGCGGGCGATGTTTGATGGCATAGATGCAGATATTAGTGTCTAACAGGTATTTCACAATTGCTCTCTTTTGGTAAGCGGTGGTTGTGTGCGTGGGCCTTCGCAAAAATCATCACTAAAAAGGGCCAGCGACTCCTTAAGTGCTGCCCATTGATCAGAAGCAGGATATAGAACGACAACGTTTCCAATTTTTTTTGCATAAACCTCGCTTTCGTCTTCACTAAACCTACACTCCTTTGGTAGACGAACTGCTTGGCTACGTCCATTTGGAATTATCTTGGCCTTATTTGACACATACCCCTCCAATTTAAACGGTATATACCACCTAGTATATATCATTTATGGTGTGTATGTCAACTCTTTTGGGTTTAAGATATGAATAAAATTAAGCTTTTAAAGAGACATAAAATATCAATTATGCTATTTTTCTATTTTAGAAAAAGCTTTTAATTTCAATAAATTAAAATTTTAAAAGGCATGTGTTTTGAAAAAATTTCTACATAAATTACTTCCCTATGTTGTTGCCCAGTGGCCTAAAATTGTGGCCTCTGTTTTATTGGGAGTTTTTTTGGCCGCAATGAAAGGCCTTCAAGCTTATCTTGTAAAACCTATTTTTGATAAAGGCCTAGGCCCTGAGTCAACATTTAATGAAGCACTGTTTTATGCAGGCGTTCTTCTCTTAACTATTTTGATAAATTTCCCAGCACGTTTTTTTCATTTCTATTGGATTCGCGGTGCCGTCGAAACAGCATGTTGTCAGATAAGAGAACAGATGTATAGAAAGTTTCAGAGATTACCAATGTCTTTTTATACGACAAATAAGCAAGGGACTTTAATTTCAAATTTATTAAATGATACTATTGTTTTTTCTCAAGGGCTTCGAGGAATGGTTGATCTGGTAAGAGAACCATTTACGGCCATTGCGATGTTTGCAGTTGCATTGTGGCATGATTGGCAGCTAACAATTGTTGTTGTTGCAGTTTCTCCTTTGTTTATACTTATTTTTACTAAATTTGGTCGAATGGTTAGAGTCAATCAGTCACAGGTTCAAGAAGAGCTATCTCATATGACTCATAATGCAACAGAAGGCATTATGGGACAAAAAATTACAAAAGCATTTAACTTAGAAGATTATATAAAAAATAGATTTATTAAATCTCAAAATAGATTCCTTTCTGCTCAGATGAAAACTATTTTTAAAGAAGAGATGGCCCATCCACTTGTTGAACTTGTTGGAGGGATTGCTTTTTTTGGAGTTATTATTTTTGCGTGGTATCGAATTACTTCGGGAGCATTATCTCCTGGAGGTTTTATAAGTTTCATTGCAGCTCTTGCTCTTTTAATGGATCCTATTAGAAAATTTTCTCAGGCCAACATCAAACTTTATCAGGCACAAGCTGGTGGAGATAGAATTTTTGATCTACTTGCACTTCCGGAAGAGATCGATCATGGTGGAAAAAATTTATTAGTCTTTAGTGATAAAATAGAAATAAAGAATTTGTCATTTTCCTATGATGGAGAACATCGCGTGTTATCGAATCTTTCTTTAACCATTAAGAAAGGTCAAAAAGTTGCATTTGTTGGTCTTAGTGGTTCAGGTAAATCAACGCTTATAAATCTTTTACTTAGACTCTATCCAATTAAAGATGGAGAAATTTTAATCGATGGGGAAAAAATAGATAACATAACTCTCTCTTCTCTTAGAGATTTATTTGCTCTGGTAAGTCAGGATATTTTTTTGTTTCACGATACGATTCATGAGAACTTAACAGTAGGCCAAAAATTTAAAGAACATGAAATTGCGACAGCATTAAAAGTTGCCTACGTGGATAATTTTGTCGATAAGTTACCACAAGGAGTGCAAACGATTATTGGAGATCGAGGGACACGTCTTTCTGGAGGGCAACAACAGCGTTTAACGATTGCTAGAGCATTTTTAAAAAATGCCAATATTTTACTCTTTGATGAGGCAACAGCGGCACTAGATAATGAATCAGAAAAAGTGGTACAAAAGGCATTAGAGCAAATTGCAAGCGAAAAAACTGTTATTGCAATAGCGCACCGCTTGTCAACAATTCAAGAGTATGATCAAATTTTTGTTATGAATGAGGGACAAATTGTTGAGCATGGAACGCATGATGAATTAATGAAAAAAGAGGGCGAGTATTTCAAACTCTATGAATTAGGTAGAAAAAATTAAAAAATATAAATTGCTAAGGAGTTAGTTGTGGTTACAGAAACCAATTTAAAGTCAATGGCGGATATTGTTAGTCTTTGCAAAAGAAGAGGATTTATTTTTCAAAGTTCTGAAGTTTACGGAGGACTTGGTTCTTGCTGGGACATGGGCCCTTTGGGTGTGGAGCTTAAAAATAATATCAAGAATCGTTGGTGGAAGGCGATGACTTTTCGCGATGATGTCGAGGGTGTTGATGCTGCGATTTTGATGCATCCAATGGTATGGAAAGCTTCAGGGCATATTGATAATTTTTCTGATCCACTTGTAGATTGTAAAAACTGTAAAATGCGTTTTCGTGCAGATCAAATCGACGTGACACGTCCTTGTACAAATTGTGGAGCAAAAGATAGTTTTACAGAACCAAGATCTTTTAATTTAATGTTTAAAACACAGATGGGGCCTGTTGAGGATGATTCTTCGACCGTTTTTTTAAGACCGGAAACTGCACAAGGGATTTTTGTTAATTTTTTAAATGTACAAAACACAATGCGAAAAAAAATTCCTTTTGGTATTGCTCAAATAGGAAAGGCATTTCGAAATGAAATTACTCCAGGAAATTTTATTTTTAGGATGCGTGAATTTGAACAGATGGAAATGCAATATTTTATAAAACCAGGAACACAAAAAGAACAAATGGAAATGTGGAAAGAGCTTCGCTGGCAGTGGCATTTAGAAAATGGTCTTCGCCCTGAAAAGCTAAAGTGGGCGCCACATCCTGACGATAAACTGGCCCACTACGCTGATGCTGCGGTTGATATTGAATATGAATTCCCTATGGGTTGGGGAGAAATGGAAGGAATTCATTCTCGGACAGATTTTGATTTATCTCAGCATCAAAAATTCTCAGGCAAGAGTTTGTCGTATATTGATCAACTAGATAACAACAATAAGTATATTCCTTATGTGATTGAAACATCTGTTGGTTGTGATAGAACTTTACTCGCTGTTATGTGTGATGCTTTTCGGGTTGAAAATGAGGGCGATAAAGAATTAGAAAGAACAGTGATGCGCTTTCACCCGAGATTGGCCCCAAATAAAGTGGCCGTATTACCTCTTATGAAAAAACCAGAACTAGAAGAGGTCTCTTATAAGTTATTTAAAGATTTACAAAAAAATTATCGTGCAGAGTACGATGTTACTGCATCGATTGGGAAAAGATATCGCAGACAAGATGAAATAGGGACTCCATTTTGTGTAACAATTGATTATGATTCTTTAAATGACCAAGCAGTGACCATTAGGGATAGAGACTCTATGGTTCAAGAAAGAGTTTCTCTTGATAAGGTTACCTCCTATTTAAAAGATAAATTGTGCTTGGATTAATATGCAAAACTTATATCGGCATGCCTCTTTATTTTTAAAAGAAGCCTGCTTTGATTCTCTGGCCGTTTGTGTTTTAGATTTTAATAACAATCAGACAGCTTCTTTGGAATTATTTAAAGAAAAGAATTGTATTATCTCAAAAAAAAATATCTTTTTTGATTTGGCCAGTTTAACAAAACCTTTAACGCTTTCATCTGTATTTTTTTTAATGCCAGAAATTTTTGATAGTGAGATGAAATTGCTTTTAAATCATAAGGCCGGAATTATTTCTGGCGGACGTCTTGGGAAAAATGATTGGGAGACAGAAATTCTTTCTTTTAAAATAAAAGAATCAAGCGTGCTTTATTCTGATTATTCTGCTTTACGCCTTATGCTTGAACTTGAAGGAAAAACTAAAAAAACGCTCAAGGATTTATCTCATCCAATAATTCAAGATGGCGCAGTACATTGGCAAAATATTGGCGCTGATAAATTTACACCAGCAACAGGCTATCGCAATGGTAAAAGAATTATAAAGGAAGTACATGATCCAAATGCATTTACAATAAAAAGATTTCTCTCTCATGCGGGACTTTTTGCAAGCGTTGACGATTTAGGAAAAATTTTAATTCATTGGAACGAAAAGTATGATTTGCTAAAAAAAATGAAATGTGAACTACTTAAAAGTAGTGATCGTTTTGTTTGTGGTTGGGATCGGGTATGTGATTTAAAAACAACTCTTGCTGGAGATTTGGCAGGTAAAAATACTTTTGGACATTTAGGTTTTACAGGAACATCTATCTGGATAGATCCAGATAAAATGTGTGGATATCTACTGCTTACCAATGCCACAAAGGAGTATTGGTATGATAGAGAATTATTAAATAAAATAAGAAGAACTCTTGGGAATATAATTTGGAGTAGTTGCATATGAATTTAGAAAACAAACAAGATATTACAACAATTGGAGAAATGTTAGATCGTGTAAAGAAAGTTTTTTTCTATCGTATTTGTGGAACAGGAATGGGGGCCGCGGCAACTCTTTTTAAAGAAAAGGGAATTTATGTAGAGGGAGGGGATATTAAGTTTTATCCTCCCATGGGTGATTATTTAAAGAAAAGTAATATTCCTTGTCATGAATTAAAAAACATTACACCAGAGTTTTTAAAAAGTTTTGATCTAATTGTTGTAGGAAATGTTGTGGGGAAAAATAGTAGCGATGCTCGAATGATAGAGGATGTGGGAGTGCCTTTTGTTTCTTTTCCTGCAGCACTTGGAGCATTCATCTTAAATGATTTAAATGTTGTTGGTATTGCAGGTACACATGGAAAAACAACAACGACGTATTTATTTATGCAAGTTTTTGAAAAGCTTGGTTTTGCCCCAGGGTATTTTATTGGAGGAGTATTAGATGATCGTCCATCGTCTAGAATTGGAGATGGAAGTTATTTTTTTATTGAAGCGGATGAATACGATAGTGCTTATTTTGAAAAAATTTCAAAGTTTCGTTTGTATCAATTAAAAAATATTGTTCTAACATCCTTAGAATTTGATCACGCAGATATTTTTAAAGATGTAGAGGCCATTAAAAATGAATTTCGGGCCATCTTTGATAAAGTTAATAAACACTTTATTGTCTCTTGTGATTATCAGGCAACACAAGAGCTTTTAAGTGAGTTTAATCTTTTAAGCTCTGATCGTGTTATGACATATGGTGAACACCGTGGAGTTATTCCAAAGATTGTTTCTTCTGGCAGTTGGGGAACAAAGTTTTTATTAGATATTCAAGGATCTAGTGTTTCGTTTGAGACTAATTTAATAGGAATGCATAATATTTTAAATCTAACCTCAGTGATTTTATTTGCAGTGATGGAAAATATAGATTTAAAAAATATCCAAGATTCTGTTAAAAATTTAAAAATGGTAAAAAGAAGACAAGAGTTAAAGGGAAAGTATAAAGGAATGGATGTAATTGACGATTTTGCACATCATCCAAGGGCCGTAAAATTAACCATTGATGCAATCAAGTGTCGCTACGATAAAAAGGAAATTATAGTCGTCATAGAACCAAATTCGGCAACAGCAAGAAGTGCAATTTTTCAAACAGAATTTAGAGAGTCTTTGGAAGGTGCCGATGTTGTTATTGTGGCCAAACCTCAAACTTCAACAACGATTAAGGAAGTAGGAGATTTGGATTCTTATCGAATTGCAAAAGAATTAAATGAAAAAAATATTAAAGCATTTGTTGTTGAAAATCGCGATAGCTTGTTACTAAAAATAGACGAGGTGGCTTCACAAGATAGAGTTCTATTAGTCTTAAGCAACGGGACTTGTCTTGGATTATGGGAGTCTAATTTTTGTTCTTTCTAGCACCTGGAAAATATTTTTTAAATGTGCAAATAAGTGCAGGAAGAATTGTTATTTCGCAAACCATTGCAAAAAAGATAGTGATCGCAAGTAAAATGCCATAGTGATTAACTGATTTTATACTTGCAAAAATAAGAACCATAAATCCAAGAGCATAAATTATAGATGTTGCAACTACTGCAGGGCCAGTTTCTATGAGAGTATGTTGAATATCTTTTACAGGATCACTTCCTGGTGCTCGTTGATAAAAGAAAACATAGAGTTCGTGAATTGTATCGTCAACAACAATCCCTAAGACAATTGAGGCGATTGTAACAGTCGCAATATCTAGAGAAACTCCGAGATACCCCATAAGGCCCATTGTCATAATGATTGGAAATAAATTTGGAATAATTCCAAGAAAAATTGCTTCAACTTTTCTAAGCAACACGGCCATGGCAAAGAAAATAAAAACCAAGGCCCATAAAAACTCTGAAATTTGGCTTTCGGTAACATAGCTTACCAGCCTAGAGTAGAGTGGAACATATCCACCAAACTTTAACTCAACATCCATCCCTTGAAATTCTGCTTCAATGAATTCTCTAGCATACTCCTCTAACTCTCTGAGTTTTGTGATACTAATCATTGGCACATGAAATGTTATTCTTGCTTCTTGAAAGTTTGGAGTATTTGTTTGTTTATTCCAATCAGTTAATGATTTTAAATCAAATGACCTCGCGCCTTTATACAGTTCAAGAAGTCGTGTAATCTCTTCTGTTGTTGTGGGGAGTGAGGTATTAATTTTTTTATTATTTTGATCTGCTGATGACGTTGCTCGATATAGTGCTTTAATGGGAGTTAATATAGAAATTGGGCGTTCAAATTTTGGATTTTTAATTTGAATTTCTTGTTCGATATTATTTAATCTTTGCAAAAAATCAATATCAAGAATTCCATTTTCTTTTTTTGTAATAATTCTTGCCTCAAGTGGAAGATAATTTCCAAAATGCTTTTCGGTCATATCGCTATCAGTACGAACTTGATTCTTTTTATATAAAAAACCCATTGAATATGTATCAATGTTCAATTTTGTCATGCCATAAATACCACAAACAGATGCAATGATTAAAATTGTAATTATTTGTTTATGATATGTCGGGATGATATTAACCCAACCGCGAATCCATTTTTCAAAAGGTCGTTTAAAATGATCTTTTGATGTAGGAGTAATTCTTCCAAGAATATAGACCGTGGTAATAGTTGCAATAAAATATTCTACAAAACAAGATATTCCAGCATAAAATCCAAAGTTTTTTAAGACGGCCATCGGGCTATCCATTAAAGATAAAAAACCAAGACCATTGCAGATCGATGTAAAGAGACATGGTGCAAGTGATTCGCCAAATACTTCGATAAGGCCCTCTTCTTTGTTTCTAATTACAGAGCTAATTTTATGACAATAAATATTTATGATATAAGTGACGTCCGAAATAGATAAAATGATCATAAGGGTCGGCAATACGATTGTGACCATATTAAAGTTTTGATTTGCAAGTCCATATATCGCCATAAAGGCAGAACCGCTAAGTCCCATCGTTATTACAATAGACCAAAAAAATCCCCATTGCCGATATAAAAAAAATACTAAAAAAGCGATAACTGTATAGGATAGTGCGGAATATATTCCACCTTCTGTCATACTGAGTTGATTTAACTCGTCATACATGACTCCCATTCCGGCCAATCTATATTTTGTATCTTTTAATTTATCTCTTACAGATTTGATAATGTCGGGCCGCTTTAGATCCATTTCATGGGTTGCGACAGGTTCTATAATGATTCCAACAATTGTTTCTTCTTTATTTAAAAGTAATTTTTTTAACTCAGGACTGCTATTTATTTTCTGTTTAATATCATCGATATTAAATGTTTTTGTCGTATCAAGTGGCATTAAATTTTCTATTAAAACTTCGTTGTTTTTGCTTGTTATGTAAGGAATCGTTGCAAAACTTGTGACTCTTGCGATATTTTCTTTATCATTTACAAGATCATTTGAGATTTTTTGAATTTTTTTAAAGAACTCTTCGCTATATAAATAATCTTTTCCGGTATTTATGGTTGCAAGAATGATTTCATCATTTCCATAGATTTCTTTAAATTCGTTATAAGCAACAAGAGTTGGGTCGTCTTTTAAAAACCATAACTCTAAAGCATTATCTACTTTGATATTACCTGCCATCGGAAGAAATGATAGAATAATAAAAATTAAGGCTATAAAAACTGTTCCTCTATTTTTGACGAGGTGTCGAGCAAGCCAATAAGAAAAATCTTTTGATTTGTGATCGAAAATGTTTGCAATAGTATCAATATTAAATTTCATAAATACTTAAATACTTTTTACAGTTTTTTTAAAAGAGAACTTGCCTCATTGCTTGCTTGGGTTTGTGGATAATTGGTAATTAATTCCTTGTATGCAGCTTTTGCTTCACTTGTTTGTTTTTTAATATTAAAAGTTTTTCCAAGATATAAAAGAGCGTCAGGAGCAAATTTAGATTTTGGTTGCTCTGTAAATAGTTTGCTAAAGTAAATCAGTGCATTGTCGTAATTTTTTAATTGATATTCAATGAGACCAAGGTGGTGAAGAACTTGGGCCTTCTCTTTTTTCTTTAGTTTCTTGTTTTCTAGTTGCTCTTGAAATAGAAGTCTTGCGTTAGTGTATTGTTTATTTTGAAAATAAGTAACTGCTTGGGTAAATGGCGATTCTTGATTTATAACTTGTCCTGTTTTGTTATTCGTCTTTTTCTTATCATCCTTTTTATGATTTTTTTTCTTATCGTTATTTTTTTTGTTTGGAACTGTTTTTGTCCCAGTTATTTTTTCCAAAACATTAAGAAGTTCTTCTAGGTATTTTTTTTGCTCGATTAATTCATTTTCTAGTGCAGATATCTTTTCTTGTTGTTTGATACTCATATCCATGATTGTGGCATTACTTTCTTTTAAGAGCTTTAAGTCTTCTTGATTTTTTGTAATTTGCTCTTGAGTCATTTCTCCATTTTTGTGAGTTATATTTTCTATTTTTCCTGTTAAGTTACTTAGCTGTTCTTCTAGGGCCTGAATCCTTGTGGTTGTATCTGCTGTAACTTTTTGACCAGAATCCATCTGTCTTACCATATCATCAATCATTCTTTCTCTGTTAATTTGTTCTTGTGTTTTACAGCCAACTGTTGATATTAAAAGAGTTATTAAAGAAATGATGAATGCTATTTTTTTCATGTTTTTTACCTTGAAATATTTATAAGCTATTTTCCTGTGATGCTTTTCTTGTTGCAACATATTCTGCTTTCTCCGAAAATACTTTGGATAAAGCAGCATACTCTTTTGCTTTATTAAAATATTTTCTGCGATAAGCCGAGCGTGCTTTTAAATAGTAAAATTCTGCTTTTCTATATAGATTAGGAGAAAGAGATTGTGCCTTGGCAGTTCCAGCAGCTTCAAATGCTACTTTTGCTAGTTCCATTTCCATTTTTGGACGAGTTGTTGCAAGTCCACAACCAGAAACAGCAATGACTATAAAAACAAAAATCCCCAATAAAATAATCTTGTGAGAATATTCTATTGGGGATTTTTGGTTTTTATTAAACATTTAAAATCCGTTTATTTTATTGCCCTACAATTACAAAGTTTGCTCTACGGTTTTTTGCCCATGCATCTTCGCTATGACCAAATTCAAGAGGTCTCTCTTTACCATATGAAATTATAGAAAGATTTTGTGATGAAATACCTATAGCTTGTAAATATTGTCGAACAGCAATAGCTCGTTGTTCTCCTAGAGCTAAGTTGTATTGAATTCCACCACGCTCATCGCAATGACCTTCAATTTGTATTTTAACATTTGTATTATCTTTTAAGTATTTTGCATTGCTATCTAAAGCACTTTTTGTTTCCCCTGTTAATACAGCGGAGTTATATGGAAAATAAACAGTTTGTAGTGCCCCAGCATTTCCAGAGTCAGAATCCATTGTGGTTGTTAAGTCATCACTCATCGCTTCAGTTGTTACTGCAGGTTGTTGTTCGTTCACAGCTTCATTTTTTTTGCTTTTTGAACTACAGGCCGATATTGCGACAGCAAGAGTTATGATCATTACAATTGAAAATAGTTTTTTCATCTAATACGCTCCTTGAAAAAGTAATACAAAAGGAATTTCCTAATAGTCTACATGATAACCTATAATGCGATTAGATGCTAAAAAAAACGAAACTAGAATGTTTTTGCCAGACTAAAATAGTATAAAAAGAAATCTTAATTGTTGTAGTTGGGTATTTTTTCGTATTTTATTGGGTCACTAATTTTTGCTTTTTGGAATCCTTTTAGTCTAAGAGCACAAGAATCACATACTCCACATGCCTTCCCCTGTGATTTATAACAGGACCAACTTAAATGTAGTGGGGCATTAAGATCAACTGATTTTTGTACTATTTCTTCTTTTTTTAAATTAATTACTGGAGTAATTATCTCTATGTTTTGCGACTTTGTTCCTTCTTTGATTAGCTGATTATATGCTTGATAGTAACTTGGTCTACAATCAGGGTATCCAGATGAATCTTCATAGACTGCGCCAATATATATTTTTGTTGCTCCAATTACTTCTGCCCAGGATACGGCCATCGCAATTAGGTGAGTATTTCTAAATGGAACGTAGCTGTTTGGTATTTCTTTTTTTGTGTTTGAGTGTGAAAAATTTTTCACTTTCATTTTTTTATCGGTAAGTGAGTTTCCACCAATTTCTTTTAAAAATGTAACATCGATTACTTTTTTAAATTTGGGTTTTACTTTATAAAAACGTGCAATGGCATTAAATGATTGTAGCTCTTTTTTCTCTGTTCTTTGGCCGTAATTTAGATGAAGCATGGCCAGATTTTCATGTTGTTCATTGGCCATAGCAACAGTTAGTAAAGAATCCATACCTCCACTAACTAAAACGATGGCCAAATCTTTTGACTTCTTTTTCACGCTGACTCCGACTCTGATTTTAAAAACTGCAAAATTCTTTCTGCTTTTTGCTTTGCTTTTTGTTTCATTTGATCAAGTGTTCCGCTATTTTCTTGCAAAAGAAGATAGAATTTTATTTTTGGCTCTGTGCCAGATGGCCTTAACATTACTTTATCACCACTTTCTAAAAGATATCCTAAGACATTACTTTTTGGTTGAATTGTTTTTCTTGTTTGGCCTAATTTTAAATTTGTAATTTGCTGCATCTGATAATCTTCAATTTCAATAATTGTTTCTCCCGCAAAATTTTTATCTTTTTTATTTCTAAATTTATCCATAATTCGAGAAATTTTTTGCGATCCTTCTACACCATAATAATTAAGATTTAATAGATCTTCATAGTGAAAGCCAAGCTCTGAATAGATTTCGTCAAGAGCGTCTATTAGTGTTTTATTCTGTAATTTATAGTAAAGGGCCATTTCTGCTAAAACAGTTAAAGGAGCAACTCCATCTTTATCTCGAACTTGATTGTGACTTAGGTACCCAAAAGACTCTTCTGTTCCAAAAATATAATTTCTGGTTGGTTCATTTTGCTCTATATCTCGCATCTTCCCACAAATCCATTTAAAGCCAGTTAGAGTATTTTCAATGGTTACACCAAAGTGTTTTGCAATTTTTGTTTGCAACTCTGTTGTAACAATTGTTTTGATGCAGTAAGGATTTTTAGGCATCCTTTGAGATTCTTTTAAATTTTTTGCAATATAATAAAGAAGGAGAGATCCTATCTGATTTCCACTTAGATAATGAATTTCATCTTTATGGTTAACCGCAATACCAATTCTGTCACAATCTGGATCCGTTCCAAAAACAATATCTGCACTATTTTTTTTCATTAAATCAACAGCTAGTTTTAATGCTGAAGCATTTTCTGGATTTGGACTTGTTACCGTTGGAAATAGGCCATTTGGTGCTTCTTGTTCTTTTACCACTTCAAAATTTGTTATTCCAAGTCTTGTTAGTGCCTTTGTACAAGGAATAAGTCCTGCACCATGAATTGGTGTATATACGATTTTAATTTTTGTTCCATTTTCTTGACACATTTTTGGGTTAATTGATTTTTCATAGATCATATTTAAATATGCATTTTCAATCTCTTCGCCAACCCAATGAATAAGCCCTTTTGATTCTGCATCTTCTAATGTCATAATTGGGATTTTTGAGAAATCTGTAAGACGATTATAGTGACCGATAATATTATTATCATATGGAGGAGTGACTTGTGCTCCATCATCCCAATATACTTTATAGCCATTATATTCTGGCGGGTTGTGACTTGCTGTAACCATTACACCAGCAACCGCGTTATGATAACGCACAGAAAATGATAACAAACATACTGGATTTAATCTTTTGTAAATATAAACGTGAATGTTATTTGCGGCGAGAACTTGGGCCGTAATTTTAGCAAATTCAAAAGAGTTATTGCGAGAATCATAAGAGACTGCTACTTTTGCTTCTTTTAATTTTAAACTGTTTATTTCTGTGGCAAGTGCTTGAGTTGCTCGCATAATTGTATACTTATTCATGCGATTTAGACCTTGGCCCATGATTCCGCGAATACCGCCAGTACCAAACTCCATGTCTTTATAGAAGCGATCGATGATTTCTTTTGTATTATTTGTATCTATTAATTTCTGAATTTCTTCTCTTTCACTATCTTTAAAAAAAGTATTGCTGGCCCATGCTTTAGCTTTTAAAAGTGATTCTTGTTCCATTTTAAACTCCTTGAGCAAGTAAAATATAATTGTTGTTTTGTTGTATTTTTTTAAAAAAACATTCTCCCAAAAAGATGCCTGAAATGCAACCGCTAGGAATTTTGTGACTTTAGTTCTGTGACAATGTATTCTCTGACTAAATTGATTGCAGGATTTAGGGAGTGGTTTTCGATATAAGCAATGCTAATTGTATTTTTAAGTGGTTCTGTTGTTCCTGGAAATTGATAAATTTCACTGCCCGTTTTTTCTAAATGTTTTATAACGTGCACTGGCAGCACACCTGCCCCCATACCAAGCATTATTAAGCGAGATAGACCTTGGTCATTCATTAGAGATGCTCTAACTTTTAAAGGAAATGTTTGATTCTTATAGTGGTGTTTAAACCACATATTGATAAGAGG
>CAZCDT010000067.1:0-3210 GCA_964497525.1 uncultured Bacteriovoracaceae bacterium | reverse complement strand
GTGCACTATCTACATAGTCAATATAGGTAAGACTCTCAAAAAAACGTTTATTAGAACGAGAGCATTTCTGTTTATTTATATATTCTTTGGAGGCACATAGAGTAAGAATCTCATCTTGTAATTTTTCGGTTTTAATTCTGCGATCTAGATAGTAGCTATCAACGAAAGCGAAATCGATATCACCACTTAAAAGAGCATTATTCATTTCAACTGCATGCCCGTACTTCATTTTGAATGAGATATGTGGATAGGTTTCAGACAATTTTACTAAAAGAGGCAATATGCAGTTATTTCCAAATGCAACCTGAGTGCCGATGTGAATTGTTCCAGCAAGTTTTCCTTCGCCGCCTTTTAACTGAATAAGGGTTCGATCGATATCATAAAGATGTGGGGAGCATTTCTCAAATAGAAATTTAGCATCTTCTGTGGGAACAGGCCTTTGTTTAACTCTTTCAAACAGCTTAACTTCCAAGACCTCTTCTAAATTTTTTATATTTTGACTAACTCCAGACTGAGTCATATGCAATTCGATGGCCGCTTTGGTCATGCTTTTAGTTCTAAAAACCGTTTCAAAGACCCTTAATAAATTTAAATTGACGTTATCAATAATCATTTAAGATGTCCTCTCTTGTCAAAAAACTACTGTTTTAAGTTAAGGGACAAAAAAATGGTTTGAATCTCTGATTTGATAATTGCAATTATTAACATAAAAATCGAGAGTTTCTTTTGTCAAAGACGTACTATAGATTACTTTTAAATTCCAATCTTCATGGGTTAGCTTTTTGCCATTAATTAAAAAATAAAGCTCCATTTCTGCTGCGACTTTAAAATATCCACTTTTGCCTTCTTTAATTTCTAATTCGACCGGAGTGCTAAGACATTTTGGTGAATATGAAAAAGGAGATAGTGCTCTTAAATTCGCGGCGTATTGTAGATTGTTATTATGGCGGCCAACAAGTCCAAAAGCTGTTTCTGCTTGATTAAAAAAATCAGCAACATCAATAGTGTCAAAATCTCCATTTAACGTGTGACGATAAACCATTTTAGCTACAACTTCCTTGTACCTTTGTTGATTATCGGTATCTGTTATTCCTGGAACCCATACATCAAAGCAAATATTTGTTACTTCTGCTCTTGTTGCTGCCCAGTCATCATAATTAACAGGGATAAAATAAGCATTCGCTCCAGCACAAGGAGAGCTATCTCCACGAGTAATTTTAACAACTAAATCACCCGCCCATTGTGCGGAGTCTTCTGCCTTAGCAGTAATAGAAGTCAGTGCAAACAAAAGAAAAATAACAACAAGCAAATAACGCATAAAAATTCCTAAAATGTAAGATTTTGTAAAAAACATCGCGATGGTGGAAGATACAAAAAAATAAACGTCTAGGGAAGTGGAATCTGTAAAAACTACTCGAGATAGTTAAGGTACTGGATTCATACCATTCGACACTTTGGAGTTATTCGTCCTTAAGATTTGAGTAATCGGTTTTCGCGGCAGAGTATGGATCATTTAAGTTTTCGTTTAAAGATGAATAATCGATCTTTGATGCCGGTTCTGTTTTATATGGGCCATCATTTAAAGCAGAGTAGTCAATCCCTCTTGAGTCAACGTAACTTAGCTCTTTGTCTAATGCAGTTGGAGTTAAAGGAGTTTTGCGCATGTCGTCTTTTTGATGTTTTGATATACTTTCTCTTTGTTTAGGAGATTGTAGCGATGTATCGGTATCATCAGCTAGGTTTTTATTGTTCTCAGTCTCCGTGTTACTACCGATTAATTCTTCAACAGGAGAGTCATTTTTTAGCTTTGCTGGATATATGATTTTAAAGGTTAGAATCTTTTCTTTTTCAATTTGTTCAGGAGAATTAAGATCGTAAATGGACCAAACAGAACGTGTCGGGGCGCCTTTCATCATAACTGCCCGGCCAACAATTCCTGTCGGCAGTGATAGTCTTGCATGATCCCCTTCTTTAAGTCCTTCTTCCATTCCCTGATCTATCATGATCGTGCGTTTGCTATCAGAAATTTGAATTATTTTTGCGGTAATTCTTGAATCTATTTCTAGCGCCAGAGAGATAGAAACAAGTGATAAGTTTATAATAAAAAAATAGATTATTCTTTTCATTGTGTTACTTTGTCTAGCTCTAAGCGGTTGACGTTCATTTGCATATTGCGGATAGATCTAATTTTTCCAGGATATCCGACAACTTTAACTTTTATTTCTCGATAGAATGGATTTGAACTTTCCTCTATCACATAACGAGGAGCAACTAAAACATCTGCTTTTGTATTTTTTAAAGCATTATATGCTGCTGCAGACTTTATCCACGATGTTGGGCCCCAATTAGAACCAATGTTTCCATAATCGATACCATCGGCATATTTTTTATCACCAGTAATTTTTATGAAGTGAAATAAAAAACCACCGTAAGCGTAACCTGTTAATTCGTTTTGCAGATCGACGTCGATTTCTGCATTTAGGCGACTAGAAACGCTCATGTCGATTGATTTTGAATATTGGCTTTTGTTAATTGTTGATGAACAACCAAAAAGAGAAAGGGATGCAATTATTAAAATAAAAAGTGTTATTTTCATCGATACATACTCCAGTAAAAATCAAAAATTGATCTTTTATTAGTTTCGGGTGAGAGGTTTAACAATGTCAATCTTTTGTGACGGTTTTATTTGGCAATATACTATTTTCTTGGCCATAATCTTTAAGAATCTGATTAACCATTTCAAAGGGAATAATTATGAAAAAAAATTGTAGCGAAATTAATAATGGTTTTATTAATTTTTTAAATGAATCATCTTCGCCGTTTCATGCAGTTAAAGAGATGAGGAAAATATTAGAAAGTAATGGATATCAAAAACTTTGCGAGAAAGAGGAGTGGAAACTTTCTTCTGGGCAAAAATATTTTGTAGAGAGAAATGGATCTGCACTGATTGCTTTTTCTTTAGCACAAAAAAACCATAAAGATGCCCCAACAAGAATGGTTGGAGGTCATACAGACAGTCCCGTTTTAAGAATTAAGCCATTGCCTGATATGTATAGTAGTAATTGCATGACACTTGCGGTTGAGCCTTATGGTGGTTCAATTTTGCCTACATGGTTTGATCGTGATTTATCTATAGCAGGGAAAGTTGCATATCAAACAAGGAGTGGAGAAATAAAAACAACGCTGGTGGATTTTAAAAGACCTGTTGCA
>CAZCDT010000066.1:0-16954 GCA_964497525.1 uncultured Bacteriovoracaceae bacterium | reverse complement strand
GATTAAAAATTGAATAGTCTAAAAATTCAGGAGAACAAGTTTTAACAAATGGACAGCCAAGACAATGCCGTCCACTCTCTTTTTTAGGAGCAGTTGAAAGTGTTGCTGTTTTTCTCGACTGATTGATTAGATCTTTAACCTCAGGGAGAAGCCCCGTTACCTCTTTTGTAATATCATCAATACAAACCATCTTTTTAACAGAGATGCTGTTTCCTTTAACATAGTCTTTGTTAACGTAAGCGAGCTGATACTTTTTAACTGGAATATTTAATTCACTAAGAACGACAGCTTGAATTGCAACATCGAGAAGATGTTCGTCAGTAATACTTGTTGATGACTTAATTTCGGTTAAGTTTTCATCCAAGATATCCGTGCGAATATGTACGTTATTAGAGATAAATTTTTCTTGTTTTTTTGAATCCGGAAATAGCGTAATGGCCAAGGCCTCAAATGCGTAACCCTCGCTTGCAAGATGACTTAAAAATGCGTCCTCTTTGCTTTCCTTTAATTCCGGTGAGTTTAGTTCGAGAAACAAGCGACGCTGGCACTCAGCGCAGGATTTAATAATGGATTTGGTTAGCATTTGTGTTTTCATAATGGGTCTATTTTAGCACAATGCGAAATTTTATTCAACCACAAATTGTTAAACAATGTAAATATAACATTGATATATTATACCTTATTATATAAAATGATTTTTCATTATACAACTATTTGATTTTACGCACAGGGTTTAATTATGACCATTGAACTAGAAAAGAAGAAAGACTCTAATGAATATCCTCTCGTAGCTTTTAGAGTAAGCCAAGAGGAAAAAGATGAAATAATGCAAATGATCGATGACCTTGTTGAAATTATTAACAAACACAAGCAAGAGGACGAAAAATCTGTCCGAAAGAATAAAGTATTTGTTGAGGCTATTAAAAGAGGGATTAATGACATAAGGGAAGATTACTTAAAAAGTAAAACAAGAAAGAAATAAGGTTAATTTTGTGGAACAACTAATTACAAAATATCATGCTAAATACTTCGCTCATCAATTGACCCGTCTTAGGGCGGAATATCATCCATCAAAAATTGGTCAATCATTATTTGACGCAACAGTTGACCTGAATCCACATCAGATTGATGCTGCACTTTTTGCACTAAAAAACCCTCTGTCAAAAGGTGTTTTACTTGCCGATGAAGTCGGACTTGGAAAAACTATTGAAGCAGGCTTAATCCTTTCGCAAAGTTGGGCCGAAAGGAGGCGAAGGATTATTGTAATCTGCCCTGCAAGTTTGCGGAAGCAGTGGGCAAATGAATTAAAAGAAAAATTCAACATTAATTCTGTCATTCTAGACTCAAACACCTATCGCGACGATAAGAAAAAAGGAAATCAAGAGCCATTTATTCAAAATGCTGTAATTATTTTGAGCTACAACTATGCTGCCAGAATGAACCTTGAAATTAAGAAACATAAATGGGATTTAGCAGTTATTGATGAAGCTCATCGATTACGAAATACATATAAAAAAGAAAATAAAACGGGTAATGCAATTAAGCTTGCGCTTGAAGATACATATAAGCTCTTGTTAACTGCAACACCATTGCAAAACTCCCTTTTGGAACTTTTCGGAATTAGTTTATTTATAGATGAACATTTGTTTGGTGATTTACGATCATTTAAAATGTTTTATGGAGGCAAAGATCCAAATTTTGCAGATCTACGTCAGAGGTTGGCTCCATATTGCCAAAGAACACTAAGGAAAAATGTTCTAGAGTATGTTCCTTATACAAACAGAAAACCGATTACAATTTCATTTGATCCACAAGACAGTGAACTTGATTTGTATCAAAACGTATCTGAGTTTTTAAGACGAGAAAACACGTACTCTATTCCCAGTATCGGGCGGCACCTTATAACCTTGCTGGTGAGAAAAATTCTTGCATCATCGACAAGCGCGGTGGCATCGACATTATCTAAAATGAAAGAACGGCTAGAGGAGCTACAAAAAAAATCTATTAGTTCAAAAGAACTTCTAAATTCACTAATCGATGACGAAGAGTTGGATAATGATGACTTGCTAGATGACATCGATGATACATCCGAGGAGTCTATCGATGTAGATCAGGAAAAACTTAGTGCAGAAATTGCTGAGTTAGATAAATTTATCCAAATAGCAAAGAGCATAAAAGAGGATTCGCGAGCAAAGAGTCTGTTAAAGGCCCTATCTGTTGGTTTTGATGAATTAAAAAAAATGGGCGCACTTGAAAAAGTTTTGATTTTTACTGAATCTAGAAAAACACAAGATTATTTAGTCGAATACCTCACCGCCAATGGATACAAAGACATCATTCTTTTTAATGGAACAAATTCTTCAGAGCAGTCAAAGAGGATTTATGCTAAGTGGCTTGAGGCAAATAGAGATACTGGCAAAATAAGTGGCTCTAAAACTGCCGACATGAGAAATTCACTGGTGGAGTACTTTAAAAATGAAGCATCTATAATGATTGCAACCGAGTCTGCCGCTGAAGGTGTTAACTTGCAGTTTTGTTCCCTCCTTGTGAACTATGACCTTCCATGGAATCCCCAAAGAGTTGAGCAACGGATTGGCCGCTGCCATCGATATGGACAAAAGTTCGACGTAGTAGTTGTTAATTTTTTGAACAATAAAAACAAGGCAGATCAGAGAGTTTTTGAACTTTTAAATAAAAAATTCAAACTATTCGACGGAATGTTCGGCTCCTCAGATCAAATCCTAGGGACTTTAGATTCAGGAATTGATTTTGAAAATAAAATTTTCCAAATTTATCAAACTTGTCGAACAGAAGAAGAGATAAACGGAGCTTTTGACGCTCTTCAGTTAGAGATGGAAGATTCAATCAATGAAAGGATGAACGAAACTAGACAATTATTAATGGAACATTTTGATGAAGATGTTCATAAAAAATTAAAGGTTCAACTTGATAATACAAAAACGCATTTAGATGAGATGAGTGAGATGTTTTGGAGCTTAACCAAGTTGTGCCTTAAAGATTTTGCTGAATTTGATGATGAAAACCTCTCATTTTGCATTAAAAATAATTTTCATTCTCTTGAAGCTGGTCAATATTTTCTGGTTTCAAAAACAAGAGACAATACCGAAGGTAGTTTTCTTTATCGCCTAGGACATCCATTAGGAGAAAAATGCATCAATGATGCACGAACTTATCAAGCTCCTTACTCTAAAATTATTTTCAATGTTTCCTCTCGAATAACAAAAATATCTGTTTTGGAAGAACTCAAGGGATGCTCTGGGTTTTTGAAAGCATTTTCTGTAAACACAGACTCATTCAGGAAAGAAGAGAATCTTGTTCTTGTTGGATGTGACAGTGAGGGAACTCTTTTACCAGATGAGGTTTTACATAAAATATTTAAACTTTATGGCGAGGTAAGCTCTGCTCAAGAGACAGAGCTTCCGGACGTTTTAAAGCAGAAGGAAGAAAAATCAATTACAGACATTTTGTTAAAGACGGAAAGTGACAATAATAAGTTTTTTGACGAAGAGGTTGAACGCCTTGATCGCTGGGCCGACGATGTTAAGGGAAGCTTGGAACAGGAAATAAAGGAGCTTGATAAAGAAATTAAAACTCTTAAATCGGAATCAAGGAAAATTACAATTCTCGAAGAAAAGGTTAAGGCACAGCGGCACATTAAAGAACTTGAAAATAAGCGTAACAAGAAAAGGCAGCTACTTTTTCAAGAACAAGATCGTGTCGAATCTGAAAAAGATAAACTTATTTCTACAATAGAAAATGGCATGACAATCAAACATAGCGTTGAGGAATTATTTACAATAGAGTGGGAAATAAAATAACGGAGAATTTATGACATATAAACAACGATTGGAACTAGATTGGATTGGGAAGGATGATGAAGTTAAGCTAGAGCCAAGGATACTAATAGAAGATGAATCAAAATCTATAAATGGGAAAAATAGCGAGAATATTCTTATTCAAGGTGATAACCTGCTTGCTCTAAAAGCACTTGAACACGACTTTAAAGGAAAAATAAGATGTGTCTATGTCGACCCTCCATATAATACAGGCTCTGCCTTTGAACATTATGAAGACGGCCTGGAGCATTCAGTATGGTTGTCAATGATGAATCAGCGATTGCGGTGTATATATAAATTGATCTCAGAAGATGGTTCATTATGGTTACAACTAGATGATAACGAGGTTCACTATTGCAAGGTATTGCTTGATGAGATATTTGGAAGAAAAAACTTTGTGACTACAATTGTATGGCAAAAGGTTTTTGCAAAAAAGAACAAAGCATTGATTTCAAGTAGCCATGATCACATTCTTGTATATGCAAAAGATATCAGCAAGTGGTCGAGAAATTTATTACCAAGAGATGGAGAGCAATCCAAGGCATTTAAAAACCCTGATAATGATCCTCGCGGACCTTGGCAAAGCGTTTCCTATTCTGTGCCAAGCGAAGATTCTATTAAGAGAATTGCATACAGATATGTTATTAAAACACCATCGGGAATCGATGTACGGCCACCGAATGGTAGGCACTGGAATGGTATGCCTGAAAGGACTCAAAAACTAATTGAAGATGATCGGTTATGGTTTGGGCCAAAAGGGGATCGATCACCAAGAATTAAAGTATTTTTGTCAGAGGTACAAAGTGGTATTGTTCCTGATACCTGGTGGGACCATATAAGCTCAGGAAACAATCAAGAAGCAAAGAAAGAGATGCTTTCTTTGTTTGAAAATACAGAACCTTTTGGAACGCCAAAGCCTGAAAAATTAATACAGCGAATATTGCACATTGCCACAAATGAAGGAGACTATGTTTTAGATTCATTTTTAGGTTCTGGAACAACTGTGGCGGTTGCACATAAAATGAAGCGAAAGTGGATTGGTGTTGAGCTTGGCATACATGCTGAAACGCTTTGTTTGCCAAGAATGAGTAAAGTTGTTAGCGGAGAAGGAGGCGGCGTTAGCCGTGAAATAGGCTGGAAAGGCGGCGGTGGATTTAGGTACTATACTCTTGCTCCTAGTCTCTTACAAAAAGATTTTCGAGGCAATTGGATTATTAATGAAAAATATGATCCTCTGCAACTAGCTGCCGCCGTATGTAAACACGAGAACTTTAAATTTTATCCAGATGAGCACTTATATTGGAAGCAGGGTTACTCTTCAGAAAAAGATTTTATTTTTGTTACTACACAGTTTTTAACATCGGAGCATCTGGATAAAATCCATTCTCAAATGAAACCAGATGAATCGCTATTAATCTGTGCAAAAGCATTTAAAGTATCTCAAAACAAATATTCAAATATTTCAATTAAGAAAATCCCACAAATGCTTTTTGGAAGATGTGAATTTGGAAGAGATGATTATAGTTTAAATATAAAAGAGGTAAATCAAGAAGAAGTGGACGTTGATCTATAACAAGATAAAGGATTATCTATGAGTGCAAATTTAGCCTATATTTCACAAAGATTAAGCTTGCGAAAACCGCAAGTTGAAAGCTTAAATATTTTATCAAAATTTACAGAATCTATCGATTTAACGAAAAAAAATCAAATAAACGATATATTCAATGCTTTTAAAGGTTGTGGGAGTTTTGAGAAACTAATTGATTTCGAAAGAGGATTTCCATCAGTTGCCTTTGCCTTAGCCACCGGTGTCGGAAAGACTCGGCTAATGGGGGCCTTTATCAGTTATTTGTATCTTGAAAAAGGGATACGTAATTTCTTAGTCCTTGCGCCAAACCTAACAATCTACAACAAATTAATTACCGATTTCAGTGACAGCAATCATTCTAAATATGTATTTAGGGGGATTCGTATTAATCCAAGAATAGTCACGGGCGATAATTATCAAAAAACCGATACGGTTCAATATCGAAGGCAAACCCAATTTGGTCAATTTTCTTTTTTGGATGAAGAAGTAACAATTAATATTTTTAATATTTCAAAGATTAATGCAGAAAGCCGCAGTGGAAACGCCCCGAAGATAAAAAGAGTATCTGAATATTTTGGTGAATCATATTTTGAATATCTCAAAAATTTAGATGATTTAGTTTTATTAATGGATGAATCACATCACTATCGAGCAACGAGAGGAATGGAAGTTCTGAATGACTTAAATCCTATTCTTGGATTAGAACTGACTGCAACTCCAATGAATACTAACGGCACTCCCTTTAAAAACATTGTATATGAATACACTCTCGCTCTTGCGATCAATGATGGATATGTTAAGGAACCGGCAGCTGCAACTAGAAAAAATCTCTCTAGTAAAGATATCAAGGCGATGTCTGACGATGAAATTGATAAGATGAAAATCTTAGATGCAATTAGAATACATGAGATAACTAAGATCAATTTAGAAAAATATGCATTGAATAATAAAAAAGAAATTATCAGACCTTTTGTTTTAGTAGTTGCGCAAAACACGGATCATGCAGATCAACTAAAAAGGATGATCCAATCGGATGATTTTTTTGGAGGACGATATAAGGAAAAAGTCATTGATATTCATTCAAACCAAGCAGGAACAGAAAAAGAAGAAAATATTCAGAAATTGCTTGATCTTGAGCTACCAACCAACAAAGTGGAAATTGTTATCCACTGTAATATGTTAAAAGAAGGATGGGACGTTACAAACTTATATACGATTGTTCCGCTCCGATCTTTTGCGGCAAATATCCTAACGGAACAAACTCTTGGACGAGGTCTCCGACTACCCTATGGTGAAAAAACTGGCGTGAAAGAAGTTGATACACTGACAGTTATTGCGCACGACCGTTTTGAAGAATTGATAAAGAAAGCAACGGACAAGAATTCAATTATCATGAAGGAATACTTTATTGATCCGGATGACGAAATATTTAAAAAAGAGCAAGAAGTTGTTGTTGCGCAAACAGGAATTGAAAAAACATTTGAAGATGAAGAGAAAAGCATTAAAGATATGCAAGATGGCCCAGAAAAGGAAAAAGCTCGTGGTGTATTGAATATTAAAAAAGAGATTCACGCAGAGGCGTATAATAGTGACAATGTTATAAGTGTTGATAAATTGTCCACTGAAGAAGCAAAAGAAAAAATCAAGCAAGCAATAAAAGGAAAACATGAGCAAGGGATTTTAATTACTGACTTTGAAGGCACCGAAATCGATAAAATTATTGATGAGGTTTACAAGGAGATAATTGAAGAAGTTATAAGACATACAATTGAAATTCCGCGCATTACTATTCAGCCTAAAAATGAAGTCACTTTTGGATTTGAAGATTTTGATCTCGACACAAAATCGATTCACTTTCAACCAGTAGAAGAAGAAATTTTTATTCGTTATCTTCGAGAACAAAAAAAGACCTCCATCCATACAGTAATCAATAATGAAATTGGAGGTGAAACAAACTGGGTTAATGCAATTGTTAACGAATTGCTGAATTATGATGAGGTTGATTATGATAAGCATGGCGACTTACTTTACAAGTTGTCTGAACAAGTTATTGAACATCTAAAAAGCTACCTTCCCGCCAGTAAAGATATTGACAACGTCGTACAGTATTATAAAAAGCAAATAAGTGAGTACATTCACACGCAAATGATGGCACACTTTTTTTCTGAAAAGGGTGAATTTGAAGCAATGATTGAACCATTCACCCGCATTGAACCTCATAACTACAGCAAATTCGTTAACGAAGATATTTCTGATTCTCGTGCGCAAGTTTCCAACAAAGCAGATCTTCAAAGAAAGGTTTTTAATTACTATAAAAAATCCTGCCATACTATTTATAAATTTGACTCAATACCGGAAAAAGAGTTTGCAGCAATAATTGATGAAGATCCCTTGGTGCTAAAATGGCTTAGACCGCACATTCGACAATTTAATATTTATTGGTGTCACGGCTCAAAAAGATATGAGCCTGATTTTGTTGTCGAAACGAAAGAAAAGATTTTCATGGTTGAGATAAAAGCTAGAAATGAAATTGAGTCAGAAGAAGTTCAGGAAAAAGCAAGGGCCGCTAGAGAGTACTGTCTGATTGCGACCGAATATCTTAAGGATAATGGTGGAAAAAAATGGATTTATATAATTATTCCACATGATGAGATTTCTGACAGCAGGGATATGAGATATTTTGAGATGTGTAAATAGGCGATAAGGAATAATTTATGACGACTTCAAACAAGGCACTCGATCGTAGTTTGTTAGAGTGGTATAACAAAATTGAAACTGGGGCGATAAAGCTACCAGAGTTTCAACGTTATGAAGCATGGGACTCGGGCAGAATTGCAAGTTTTTTTAATACTGCGATTCATGATCTACCAACTGGAATTGCTTTAATTTTAGGAGTTAATGAACCTCAGTTTTCAGATCGATATATAAAAACAGCGCCTCAAACAAATTTAAGAATTTCGGAACATCTACTCGATGGCCAGCAACGACTGACCGCCTTCTGGAGGGTTATTCACAACAATTATGATAGTCGGAAATATTTTGTTTATTTGCCTGAATTTGCAAACAATAAAGAAGTGTATGGCGATGAGCTTTCAGTAATTGTACAAAATAGATGGATAAGCAAGAATGGAAGCCTTGGACCCGTATGGGCAGATTCACCTAAAGAGTGCTTCTCAAGAGGATTACTTCCCACGGATTTATTAAAGCCAGTAGACATAAGTAATGTTATTGATGATTGGATGAAAGAAGCTCTTCAAATTCCAGAGCTAAGTGAAAGTTCATTAGACGAATATAAGAAAAAAACAAATTTACGGGAAAAGTTAAAAGATAGCATCAATAAATTAAGAGAGGTTGTAAAATACTTTAACCTGCCATACCTGTATTTACATCCGAATACGGAAAAACATACCGCACTACAAGTATTTATAAACATGAATACTAACAGCAAACCATTATCTATTTTTGATATTACTGTTGCTGAGGTGGAAAGTAATACAGGAGAAAAGCTTCATCAGTTAATGGAAGCGCTTGATGAGTCATCACCAAACATTAAAGAGTATTTCGATTTAGCACAAACTGTTTTATATACATCTGCATTAATTCAGAATAAAACTCCGAATGAGCGTGGAATTTCAAATATGGACAAGTCCTTGTTCGTAGGGGACTGGGAGAATATTTGCTCTGGATTAAATCGTATGGCTGAGTTCTTAGAGTCGCAGAAAATATTTGACAAGGAACGATTACCTACAAATGCGGTTCTGGCCGTTCTTGCGGCAATTTTCTCCGATGCCCCTGTTGATGGTGATGAACTTGGAGTTTATAATATTCTTCTCAAGAAATACTTATGGTCATCATTTTTTACTGATCGTTATGAGAACTCGGCAGCTTCAAGAGCGTTTGAAGATTTTGCAGCGTTAAAAAAAATATTAACCAAGCAGGCAAAGGAAGATGGAAAGCCTTATGTCGAAGATGATGTACCAGCATTAAATCGAACCCAGTTTCCGATTACTGAAATAGATGAGCTAATGACCATTGGTTGGCCTAAAGGCCGAAATATTAGAGCGAGAGCCATAATGGCAGTTACAACATTTTTAGGTGCATGGGACTTTGCCGATGGAGAACCTGCGACTAGAAATCACTTAAGAAAAAGAGAATATCATCACGTATTCCCAGATGCATTGTTGGCGGAAGCAAACATCCAAAGTTATAAAGCTCTAAATTGTGCTCTCATTACAGGTAAAACTAATAGAAAAATTGGAAGGAAGGATCCATATAAGTACCTAGAAGACAGATTTAAATGGATTAACAGGGACAACGTTGAAAAAAGGCTCGAGACTCATCTGATTCCAATAAGCTGCCTAGAGTGTGGTGATTATGATGAAATGGATCACGACAAAAGAATTAAAAAAATCGCAGATGATTTCGATAATTTTCTAAGAAAACGAGCTGAATTGATATATTGGGCAGCAAAAAAATTAACGAATGGTGAAATGGTGTCAACGAGTGAGCTTATGGCCGTGACATTTAAAGAGATAGATAAGTAATACTTTAATTATAGGAATATACAATGTTTTTATTTTTTCATTCTAAGCAAAATCCATCAAACTCCTCATACTATAAGGGAGTGCTATTTGAAGAATATTTAAAATCTTTATTTGAGAAATTAGGATATAAAGTAACTTTAAGAAATAAGCATAATAGTCTTGAGTATGATATTGAAGGAGAACACATTGTTCATAAGCAAAAGCTTATTGCGGAAGCAAAAGCACATGAAAACACAATTCCAGGAAAAGAAATTTCAGCATTTGTTGGGAAATTACTCCCTCTTGGACTTGTCGAGAAAAACGTTCATGGCCTATTCATGTCTACTTCATCATTCTCGCCGGAAGCTGAGGAGTATTTTTTATCATTGAAAGAAAAATTTAATATAACTAAGTACTGCGGGAAGGAACTTTTTGAATTAACGAATGAACAAATAGAATTACCAAGAACAGAGACTCTAAAAAAGAAAATTCCTAATAATTTTATTTTTATTGCAGATTATATCCTGCTTACTGATACTGAAACATTCAAGGTTTTAATCTGCAGATCAAATGATAGTGGAACACCAAATAGCTTCTTAGTATTTGATCAGAAATCGAATATTATTTCTGATCAACAATTTCTTAAAGTTCTAACTGAAAATATTATCGCCATTCAGGACTTATCGCCAATCGCGGAAGCTACAACGGTAATTACTGATCTTCCTGGGAGGATTATTGAAGAAGGACTACAATTAAGCACCGACTGGACTGATTATAAATTACCTGCTTCGCCACGCTTTTTTGTGGGAAGGTCATCAACCTTAGAATCTATCAACAAAGAGATTTTTCATAACGGAACTTCCTTTATCCAAATCAAAAGTAGATCTGGAGTTGGAAAAAGTTCTATTCTTGCTTATATCGCAGACAAATATAGCCATGGGCATAATATTGAGCTTCATGATTCAAGAGACATAAAATCTCCATTAGACATTTTTTTAATCATTCAAAGATTTACAAACTCACAACGTGTTGCTCAAGACTTCAAAGAAGTATATCAACAACTCAGATGTTATAGTGAATCTCTTAGTGATAAGGCATTTATTTTTATCGATCAATTTGAATCTACGTTTAACAATAAAGACATTTTTGATAGCTATGAAAGTTTAATTAGTATACTTTTAAAGTTTCCTTCCAAATTTGTCATTATTTTAGCTCGGAAAAATGATCAACTAACCACTGTTGATGAGACTAAAATTTCATTAGAAAAACTCAACTCATTATCAAAGAGTTTAACCCTTCAAGACTTTACAAAAGATGAGGCAGTTCTACTAATTAAAAAAATTGTTGAAGCTTGTGGAAGCAATCTTGATAAAGAAGTTCTTTCTTATGTGCTTGAATTTTCTCAAGGTTTTCCATGGTTAGTTAAAAGGACGATGGCTCATATATTAAAGCAACTAAATGAAGGAACCTCTAAAAATGAACTTGTAGCTACTGGTTTAATGCTAGATGACCTATTTAACGAAGAGCTTGAAGTTCTTGATGAAATCCAAGCAGATTATTTGTCTAGAATAGTACAAAATCTGCCTGCAAACTATAATCAACTACATAAAACTTTTGACGAAGATCCTCTTTTAACGAAAATGCTCGATCACTTAACGAAACTAAGACTTATAAGATTATCTGGTTCCACATATGACACTTACAATGACGTTCTTAAGGAATATATTCTTTACAAAAAACTCCCACATTTTAAACAAAAATCTCTTTTTAGGCTGTCTGCGGGGACATTGATTAGGAAATTCCATAAAATGACAGATAAACCATCGTTTAATATCGATGATGTTGTAGAAAGGCTTGGAGTAACAAAAGGTTCTGCATTTAACTTTGTCAGAGAATGGAAGTCTGTATGTATTGTAGAATCATCAGAAGAAGGATGGAAAATTCCTCAAATTGTTCTTGATGTAATAAAAGAAGGGCGCCTCGGGGATTATATAAGGCGCGAGCTGGCAAAAAATGATTCTGTTACTAATATATTAAACTTGTTATCTCAGGGAAAAAAACTTTCATATCAAGATATTCCAGAATTACTTTCTAGAGACTTTCCATTTGTTGAAGCAAGTGATGATACTTGGGAAACATATTCAAAATGTGTTTTATCATGGTTGGTTGGACTAAAGCTTGTTGAATATGACAAAGAAACGAAATTTCTTACTCTTCCATCAAAGCAAAGAAATGAAATAATATCAGAATTAGGAAACTTGATTAAAATTCAAGCAAATACGCGAGAGAGAAGGGATTCGTTCTTTCCTAATCATAGATATAAATTGTCACAAGATTTCATCAAAGATTTTCTTAATAATCCATCTTTCAATATTAACTCTCTTAACGAAAACCAGAAAAAGGGGTTTTATGATTTAAAACAAGCAGGATGGATTGATGAAAACGAATTTCTGTTTGATAATCTAGAAGAATTTGAAGCGGATGCAACCACTACATTAACAGAACAATTTACAGACTTTTGGACCGCTGCACGTCAAGGAGATGACTTATTAATAAAAATCAGAGAGATTCTTACTTCGCTTGGGTCAGATGAAAGTGCTAAATATGCTGTAAAAGTTCTTCTCAGCTGGGGAAAAGGACTGAATATAATCGAAGATAAGCGTTATATCTATTCTCGTGAGAGAAGGCCAAGAGCTGCCAAGAAGAAAGCCAGAAAATAGAATGTTATTTTGTGATGAAGTTTTTAATCACCAAGACATCAGATAATCTAGCATATCTGGTTATTTTCAGTTTTTAAAACTGGAATAGAAAAATAAAAAAATCTTTTGTCAGCTCCATAAGGAAATATTTAGAAAAAAAGTGGATAAAAATTATTAATGATTTTCAACCTGCCACACGCCCTCCAGAACAACCAAGCAGGGCCCATGCACTTCAACTTTCCCAAATCACTTTGCACGCAAAGTGCACGCAAATGATGGTGCAAGTTCTGGTAACTATCGGATTTCTTTGGCACCAAAAATCTAGAAAATTGAAAATGCACGCAGCTTAAGTATTGAAATTCCTTTAAAATTAGACATTTAGATGGGGATTGGAAAGCGTGTAACTGGGAAACTCGTTCGTGGGTTCGAATCCCATGTTCTCCGCCATTTAGTAATCTACTAATATCGATTCCACTTCTTTGTACATATTGTATGTGATAATGCGATGACCATTGTCGCAGTCAATATAGGTTATTGTTTTTATAAGTCCAGGACTTAATTGTTGCTTGTTTTCATGAATACAATTTAAGTTTTTCCAGCGGGCCATTATTTTTTCAATTGTAAATTCATGGCGATATTTTTCCTCTGGTAAATAAGTGATAGAATCAACGGTATTATCTTGTTTTATACTAATTCCCCAATCTTGTAGACCGTCACTTTTGGCTTTGTATATCCAGGCTGAAAAAATATTTTTTGTGGGGTGTGAGATGATTTGAGTTGGTTTTCCAATCTCGTTAGCAAGTTTATCCGTTGTCCAGTTGTTTATAGAGGCATTTTCAATAACATTCCATATTTGTTCAATATGTTTTTCTTTTTTTACTGATGTTGACGTACATGCTGTAAGTAATATAAACACTAGTATTGATGGCTTCATTTTTCTTTCCTTAAAAATGTATTAATCCAAATATAAATCTTGGGAAATTCTTTTTGGAATTCATTAGGGTTGACAAGGTAGTGTTCTACATTATT
Organism: uncultured Bacteriovoracaceae bacterium; assembly: GCA_964497525.1. Lineage (GTDB taxonomy): Bacteria > Bdellovibrionota > Bacteriovoracia > Bacteriovoracales > Bacteriovoracaceae > CAZCDT01. The sequence goes on along the minus strand of CAZCDT010000066.1, from coordinate 3,258 downwards.
TGCAAAGTCTTCTTCTGGTCCATTTTTACCATCTGGTTCAGAAAATTTCGTCCGGTTATAAATATATACTCCTGCAACAAATGACCAGTTACTTGCATCTTGATATTTGCTTTTCTCTTTATCTGATAACCTCGACCATAAAAGATGTGCTAATTCATGAACGATAACTCGTTTAGTATTCATATTAAAACTTGAATCATACAAAATGATTGTTTTTGTTTCAGGTGCACATGTTGCAGGATTATTGGGAATTTCTGATTTTTGGGCACAATAAATTTTTAACTTGCCAACATTTGTTAATATTTGGGGAATTGATTTAAGTATTCTTGAAACTATTTGCTGTTTTTCTTTAGAACATTCATGAAATTTCTCCTGTGGATGAGGCCATTTGTTAGGTTTATTTGAAAAAAATTGTTCTTGCAGCGGTCCGTCATCTCGATAATGCCGACAATATGATGATACAGTTGTGGAAGATACGTAAGTTCCGTCGCTTCTATAATAAGATTATCTTGGATGTTCCTGAACTAAGTATGTGCCTTCTGGGCAAGTGTTTGCCTGAGCATTAAAAATAGTTATTAGAAATAGTATAATCGTCAGTATTTTCATTTTTTAAATATTACCAAGGCAAGTTATCATTGTCTTCAAATTGTTCCCAGGGGTGGGAAACAATCTGGAAACAAAATAGACGTGAGAAAAACCTTTATTTTTCAATGGTTTTTTGGAAACATTCAGTTAGGAAAGCGTCTATGAGTCTCCGCTACTTTTATCTTAATTGTGCATTTCTCCATAAATCACAGTAGATTAAACCCAGATAATGCATTTAAAATCTACTGCGGAAGCAAATTGCTCGATACAGACGGCGTCTTCACAATTTTTTGACCTCCGCTTATTAATATAAGCGTTCGCCCAAAAAATTGTTCAATCCTTGTCTGAATCGGCATTTTGCTCCCTCGCAACGATCTTAAATGCATTATCTGGGTTAAAAGTTCGAAAATGCATGATTTCAACGACGCCTCAAAAACCATAATCTGAAAATTAAGTATATATCATTGGAATCTTTAGTAGTTTTCTTACCTGAAGGTTCGAAAGATAGATCACATTATTGCGGGTGTTGTACTTTTTTTGGGTTTAAAAACCGAAACAAGAACCGCAATAGTTAGCAAAAGAAAATTTATAATGGCAGCACTTAACCCTATAATTTGCCCTCGAATATAGTAATTATTTTCTAATGCCAGAACCCCTTGTGTTTTGGAAATCTCCAGAAGGTTAGAAACCATTGGGCCAAGAAAAAAAGTTCCACTTCCAACAATAAGAATGGTAATGATCCACTTATAGGTTAGCCACCCATGTTTAAAAAATCCCCAAGAAGTCATCGTTGAATACATGAGTCCAGTAATAAGAGTGATCACTGCAGCAGGACTCAAAACTGCAAGATCAATAAAATGATATATTTTATTAAAAAGATAAATTTCTTCGTTTGTGGAAAACGATGAAACAACGAGTGGTAGTAATAATAAAAGCAAAACGCATGCAAGCCAAATCCCAGCGAATAAGATATGGATAAATTTTAATATTTTTACTTGTGTTGTTGTTATTTTCATTTCAAGTCCCTCTTGATTTTATGAATCAAATCCTCAAACGCCCAAAGAGCATTTTCTCCCTTGCACCATTTTTTAATACTCGCCAAGTTTACCTCTTGTTCTTTCGCAACAAGTACGGCCTGATTAAGACCCTCCATACTTTTAAAATAAATATAAGAAGCAAGACGATCTTTCACACAATCTGTTGGAGAAAAAATTTTAATAGTCGTTTTTCCAATCTTAACTTCTTGCGGTTTTATTGAATAATCTTCTCCAATTCCAAGAGGTGGGCCTCCAGGAAATTCAACCAGAAGATGTTTACAGTCAGGATGAGCATATCTTCTAGCATCAAATTTTTAAAAACCAATCTTATTCATTGCCTCTTCTAAACCTTCAGTAAACATACTGGCCCGAACAAAATCAAGATCGCCTGAACGATAAAGACCTTTTGTGTAAATGGCAACGACAGCTCCACCAACAAGAATTGTATCAATTCCTCTGTTCTTTAAGTGAACAGCAACATATTTCCACAAATCTTCTTCGGTACAAGTTTTCAAATCAATTTTCAAACTATGCCCCCTTACGTCCTATGACAGGCTTACCTTTGGCCCTAGGGCGACGACGAGTAGGGAAAAGTTTTTCATGATCAGATAGAGGAAGTGATTCATAGTAAATTTTAATAATCTCTATAAAGGGTTTTATTACGGGAGACTTCATGTTAAAAAAATAGACTCTTGTACGGCCAACTTTTTTTGAAACAAGAATGCCTGCTCTTTCAAAGCGATCAAGTTGATTTTGGATAGGACTTAGGGCCAGTTCTAAATCATTGGCGATGGCGGAGGCATGAATTTCACCATGATGATAAACATGGAGTAGAACAAAGACTGCTGTGTTGTTTCCAAAAATCTCTTTAAGCATGATTTATTATACACCTATTTTTTAGGCGATACAACCTTGTTTTTAGTGATATTAAATGGTCTTGTTATAAAATTCTCCAAAACGTTCTCCATGTGGAGAATGAGATAATTTCTTGGAGAACGCTCGAACTGCCTTTTAAACATATTGTGGTTTTAACGACTTAATCATGGAGAACGCCAAAACACGCCGTTCGAAAGCTTTCGCTCTGTCTCCGCCGTAATTTATTGAAATTGTTGAGAAAAATCAATTTTTGGGAACATAACAATTTTGAACAACCAAAAATAATCAAGAACAATCGTGTTAAATTTTGATTTTATCAGTAGCAACTTTTACTCCCGTTCTTCTCTTGTGACGGCCGTGAATATTTCACGATAAGGAATCCATGGATGAAATTCAACTGGAAGAGAGAAAGTACCACCATCAATAATCTGAGCAAAACTCCCACAAGAATCTCCACTACTATTTATTCCCCTTACACCGAGAAGAAGATCTTTAAAATAATCCTTGTCCCTAATGATAACTTCTCCGCTAACATAAAAAAATTCTGACAGCTTTCCCCATCCCTTATCTGGAATTTGATAAATGCTGTTTATTTGAAGATTTTTCAAATAAAGCTTATCTGTCTTCAATTGTTGTTTTTCGGTAAAAAGTCTTTTTTTTCGTCTAACTAAATTCATGAACATCTCCTATTTAAAATTGATTATCTATAAATCAATCTACTGTCAGGAGTGATGCCATTAAACTAAATGGAATAAAAAAA
>CAZCDT010000065.1:0-17083 GCA_964497525.1 uncultured Bacteriovoracaceae bacterium | reverse complement strand
TCGGGATCATCATGAGATGTTATAATCGATGGTTCTGACGAGTCTCCCCAATCAACAACAAATGAATAATTATACCCCTCTTTTAGTGGCAGTGTTATCGAAAGATCATCAGCTGTCGTATTCCAAACAAATATAAATGGCGGCGGTGCAATAACTAAATTGGCCGTAGCAACATTAGATGTTAGTGAGCTTGTAGTTACGGTATAATCAAACTTCGCATTACCCATATAATCAAGATCGCCAATGACATCTACTTCACAAACTCCAGATACACATCTACACGCAGAGGAATCTCCTGCCGACACTAAAGGCGTTGGTAAATCTCCTTGTAATGGAGCAAGAAAATCATCTCCTGCTGCCAACCACCCAACGGTCGGAATCTCTGTAACAGTAATAGAGGTAATGACACCATAGTATATGGCAAAATCTTCCAAATTTCCGATAAACCAAACCACATTATCATCGTCTATTGGCTGGGCCATTAGTGCATAAGGTGCCTTAAAGAAGAATCCTTCATCTTCATTAAAATAATAATTTCCATTTATCTCAGCAGATCCGGCACCAGAGATTAAAATTGATGATGCCGAAGGTGTTACAACAGATATATTCTCTAAATTAAAAACATTACAAGAAACAGCATCATTACCTAGTTGATCAGTATATGATAATTCTATTGTTGCTTTAAGATTTTTAAAAATATTTGCAGGCGCTATATCGTGTGCAACAAGATTTTCATCCCCACCTGTAACATCTTCGGTCGTTGCGATGGCCGTAATACCATCGGAAATTTCGTTAATTTCATTATATGTACAAATTCTAAAAGCATACTCCGTATTTGCAGAAAGTTCCGTCACTTGATAGCTACTAACATCACCGATATCTATTCCTAAGTCACAATTATCTGGCGGAGCTGTTCCTTGTTGATATTTTAAAAAATAACCACTCCCGCTTGGTGCACTATCCCAAGTAAGATCAATTTTACTAGCACCATTTCCACTACCCGTAAAATTATCAACATTTTGCGGTAATGCTGGTTTAATAACAATCGGTAAATCCGAACAATCTTCTCCGAGTTCATCATGTACAGCGCATAGATAGTATGTTCCTGAAACTAATGCTTCAAAATTACTCGAAGAACCAAATAACGGAGAAAAATTACCTACACCAAGAACAATATTAATTCCAAACTCATCTCTAACTTCCCAATCAAGAGAAACATTTTCCACGATTTGATTTAAATTATTAAGAGAAACCGCATACACATCCAAACTATCACCAACTCTTAATGCATCACTAATTAAAGGAGTGATACTATCCTCATCGGTTACAATACTAACCTTATCTGCAACATTGTCTGTACTGGCAACGATAGTTACACCATCGGAAATTTCGCTTAACTCATTATAGGTACACAAACGAAATGCATATTGCGTATTAACAATTAAACTTTCTAACTGATATGAGCTTACCTCACCGACATCTATTCCTAAGTCACAGTTATCTGGCGGAGCTGCTCCTTGTTGATATTTTAAAAAATAACCACTCCCGCTTGGTGCACTATCCCAAGTAAGATCAATTTTACTAGCACCATTTCCACTACCCGTAAAATTATCAACATTTTGCGGTAATGCTGGTTTAATAACAATCGGTAAATCCGAACAATCTTCTCCGAGTTCATCATGTACAGCGCACACATAAAAATTGCCAGCAGTTAATGCTTGAAAAGTTGTTGCTGTTCCAATCAAAGGGGTCAAGCCTCCAACAACATTTACACCCAAGTGATCTCTCACTTCCCAACTTACAGAAACATTCTCTACAAATTGATTTGTATTATTTATAGAAACTGCATTTAAATTTATAGAATCAGAAATTCGCAAAGTAGTGCTAGCAAATGGCAATATTTCACCAGCCCCCGCAACAACTCTTACCGCAGTGGGCGTTATCTCTTCAATCTCATCATCTCCAGCATCTCCGTCATCATCTCCGTCATCATCTCCATCATCATCTCCGTCACCATCTCCGTCACCATCTCCGTCATCATCTCCGCCGCGAACAATATTATTTACAGTTGAACCGCCTCCTGAAATACTACTACTTGAATTATTTGTAGTTCCTGTTCCTTTACTATTGTTTATATTACTTATGTTCACCGGCCCGCTATCTACAACATAAGATAAATAATTATTTGAGTCTGATACACTCTCTTTTTTCTCGTTATCCTTTGTAACATAATCGATTTTTTCTTCAGTATTAAAATAATCTGTTTTTTGCTCAGAATACAACGGTGGAAGTGATGGAGAAGGCAAAAATAAAATTTCCTCAGGAACTTGCCTTACTGAATCATAATAGTTATCTTGATAAGAATCGCGACCATTAGAGTCTCTTGCAAAATCACTTTTTACAGATAATTCCGATGACGCTTTCTGTGTTGGTTGAGAGCTTAACTTTTGATTTTGATTTTTCTGTTTATCACCACGAATAACAGTGTTATTAATATTTACACTTGTCGAAGCAGGAACTCTTTTATTTTTTTCTTCCTCATTTAAAATTTCATCTTCAACATCTTCTGTTAAAAATGAGAATTTCTTTTTGACTTTTTTCCAAAATCCATCCTCATGTTTTTTTAAAAACTCCACATCTTTATCTTCAACGGTCGAAGTCTCAACGTCTAGCATAGAATCATTAATATATTTTCCAGCAAGCAATGCTAAAAAAACAGACAAGATCACAACACCAACAGTTACACCACTTTCTACGGCCACCTTTTGACCTATACTTCTCGCCACTTCTTTTAATTGCTCTAACTTTTGATGTAATGCCATCAAACCTCTTTTTTAATATAAAAAACCTAATCACCTACTCGGCATTTATAGCAATAAAAAGAAGTTAAATATTTCAATAGCGTACAAAATCAGTATGTTAACAAAGACAAAAAAACAGCATTTGTGGGTGTTTTATAGGCAAAGAAACTTACTATGGATTTTATAAAAAATTTCCACAATTAGGTTACCCTTGTTACCTAATTGTGGAAATTAAACTTACAATTAAAATTAAAACGAATAAAAAATTCCGCCCTCAATTCTACTATTAACCGCTTTGTTATCATTTAAAACAAAACCTAAAAAGATCATCAAATTTTTATTAAGCTCTTTACTTGCATGAATAACAACTGATTTATCACTTAATGCTAAAAAAGTATCATTAGCAACATAATTTACAAAACCATTATCTTGCTTGATATAATACGCGGCCAAAGTAACTCCTGACTCAACATCAAATAGAAAATCAACAACGTCTTGAACCTCAATACCAAACGATCTCTGAGATTTTTGACTGTTAAAATCTCTCACATTTTCGATAATCAAACTGATTAGTTTTTCTGTTGTCACTTTAATATCTGTTTGAGCAACTGTCTGTAGATAATTTTTTCCATCAACTCTTGAATACTTATTTGTCATTGCAACTTTTTTAAATAACGTTACAGGAAGAGTAATTTCTAAAAGATTCCATTTATCAAGATTTGTACGAGATAATACATCAGGAGTTGTTTTATTTCCCAAATGGCCAACTGTAACTCTAATATCTCCATCGGCCCCCTTTGGAATAATCATTCTAACACCGTCAATCCAAGCAACTGTGGCAATCGCTGTTACCCTGCCTGGCTCTTCATCTGTTGCAAGAGAACCGACCTGAAATCGACTTCCATTTTTATTTTTCTTTTCTACATATAAATTATTCATCTTCAAATTCAATTTATAATTTTCTGTTGAGCGATCGTTTAAATCAACCATCGGAGCAAAATTGTAATCAAGCATCTCTGAATTACTAACAATACTTACAATTTGATAACCTCTTCCCAGATCACCTTGTAAACGAATTGTAACATTATTCTCCAACAACTTTGCTGGATCATCCTTTACAATACCTGTCGCAACAGCAGCATTAAATCCAAGCTCATAAGTTCGACCTTGAATTTCATAAACTTCTTGAGCAATAGCGTTTTGAAAAAGAACGCTTGCAAATAATGAGAGAACAAACTTATTCATACGATCTCCCTTTTTAAATAAAAAGTACGAAACACAAATTGTGCGGTGCGGAATTTGCAAAACAATGACACGCCGCAGCTTTTTCTCGGAGAGGTTTTGACTCTTTTTGTAAATTTTATTTGCACTTAATGTAATTAATTGAAATTAATGATTTTTTTTAGACTTGCTTTCTATCTGGTCCAAAAACCCACTTATGTTGCTGTCCTATCACCCTAAAAAATCCTCCAGAATCTTGATTCCAATTTAAAATATCAATGAATCGTCTTAAAAATGTATCAACATCTTCGGAAGGAGAAAAAGATGGAGTTAAAACCCAATCGATTGAATGCACTGCAAACTCTTCTTTTAAAATCAACATGGCATCAAAAGCTGAAATAAAGTCCACTCGATCTACAATTACTGACTTAATTTGATATTTAAAATTATTCTTTAATACAGCTTTAATAACATCTAGATATGGAAGATGACCACACGAAGGAGTTTTAAAATCAACACTTATAAGATTAACACTTGCAAAAATCTCTTGATTAAAAAGAAGGCCCGATGTTTCTAAATTTATAAAATATCCTGCTTCTTTTAACTGTTTTAAAAGAGCTATTAGGCCATTTTGATGCAAACTCTCTAGCGGTTCTCCGCCTGTAATAGAAACTCTTTTTATAGCACCATCTTTTGCTTCTTTATGCACTATCTGTAAAATTTCTACAATCGATAATTCAATCCCCTGCGCAAAATCCCAAGTTTCTTTTGAATCACATGTCGCACACGCTCTTTGGCACCCCTGCAAACGAATAAAGACTTGCGGTGTACCAAGAAAAATTCCCTCTCCTTCGGTGGCCAGATAAATTGAATTAACTTTTAAAATATTTTCCATAACAAATATTCCACTTAAAGCATTAAACCCAGATTTTGCATTTGAAATCTACTGCGGAAGCAATCTGTTCGATACAGACAGCGTCTTCACAATTTTTTGACCTCCGCTTATTAATATAAGCGTTCGCCCAAAAAATTGTTCAATCCTTGTCTGAATCGTCATTTTGCTTCCTCGTAACGATCTCAAATGCAAAACCTGAGTTAAAAAAAATCATATTGATTCAAAAGTAAACGTTATTCAAGAAACTATTGTTATCGTGAAATTTTTTTACGCTCTTTATAAAGAAAAAATTAGGCAATAAGCGTTAAAAAAAGTAGTGAGTAATTTTTTCATCTTAACACACAGCACATCTTTTTATTCTTGAATTACTATCTTATTTCATAGATAAGAATTCTCGCTTAGTAGTTACAAAACAAATCATTTGCTTTTGGATTAATGCTACAAGAATAGATAAAATTTGCGAAAGGATAGATGATGCAATACCAACAAGAAAAAACTTCTAGTGATGAGCATAAAATCATTGGCCTTAATCAGTGGAAAAAAAATAATGCACAAGAAGCAGAGAAAAAATCAATAACAAAATATCTCCAAATTTTGGATTTAGAAAATCTTATTAATGAGTCAAAACTTTTAATGAGTGAAATCAAAGAAGGCCCACTAACAAAAGACTTAGAAATAAGAAGCTTGATGGTTTTAAAAGAAATCCAACAAAGATTTTCTACTGATGCAACCTTACACGCAACAACACTATTAAGATCTTTCCAGGATACCGAAAAAAAGATTAATCAATAATTTTATAGTTCTACAAGATTATGGTAATCGTGCAATAATTTCTGTCTTAATTCTTGTTTTGACATATCATCTGAATACCCCAAATGTAGCGCAACTTGCTTTATTATTAAAATATTTCTTTCATCTTTATCAATCGTAGAAAATAGATTTAATAAAAAAAGCATATTGCGCATAAATCTATTAATATGACCAATTATAATTGCACGATGATCGCTACTTAATTCTAAAAAATTAATTCCTGCCTGATAAATTTTAGACTGCCCCTCTTCTTTTGATAAAACTTTATTTGAATTTCTCACAACCATGCCATGAAGCCGCAAAGCATGATGCTCTATTCCTAGTGGCTTTTTATACAAGTGGCCAGAAATATCGAATATCGATCTATAATCTAAAAGCACAGGGATCGAAATAACAAGGTGAATATCTCTAACGTGCAAGAATGTATCAGTTGTACTTAAAAGAAGTCCACCTTCTGAAATGTTGTCAACAATGCCATTAAAAACACGATCTCCATCAACAAACAATGCAGAGGTTTTTAATGGTGATCGAACATATTTTCTTTTCCACTCTGCCTTAAACATCATAGAAGTTTAGATGCAATCTCCGATAGAGGTGATCTTTCGCCAACTCTTAGTGTTGCATGAGCGACTATTTTTTCTGTTTTCAATCGCTCAACAACATATGCCAAACCATTATTAACAGAATCAAGATATGGACTATCAATTTGTTCGCAATCACCAGTTAAAATAATTTTTGTTCCATCTCCTGCTCTTGTAATAATTGTTTTAACTTCATGAGGAGATAAGTTTTGTGCTTCATCAATAATCATATATTGACTTGGAATAGACCTTCCTCTGATATAAGTTAAAGGCTCAATATGAAGCAGTCCTTGATTGATTAACTCTTCCCAAGATCCAGCAGCATCACCTTTTTGTTGGGTGAATAAAAAATCCATATTATCAAAAATTGGCTGCATCCATGGAGCAAGCTTTTCGTTCACATCTCCTGGTAAAAATCCCAAATCTCTGCCCATTGGCTGAATTGGACGAGAGACCAAAAGTCTTGTGTATTTATCTTGAGCAATGGCCATTTCAAGCCCTGCAGCAATTGCCAAAAGAGTTTTTCCTGTACCAGCTTTTCCAACTAACGTTACAAGTTTTATCTCTTCGTTTAATAGAGCATCTAAGGCAAACTGCTGTTCAACATTTTTTGGATGAATACCCCAAACCCCCTCTCTTTGCTTTATAAGAGGAACAATACCTTTTTTATCAAGAGAAAATCTTCCGTACACTCGATGTCTATCATTACCTGCTTCGCAAACAACCAAATACTGGTTTGCAAACAGCTCTTCCATTTCTTTTGCTTCTAGAGGTAAAAATCGATTTGTCTCAAATTCTTTAAAACGATCAAGAGAAACATCAAACTGTTTTTGACCTGAATATAAATCATCTAAATGTTGACTCTTTTTTCCATAATCTTCAGCAGTAATACCAAAGACGTCAGCTTTAAGTCTAAGGTTTATATCCTTGGTGACCATAATGACATGTTCACCGGCCTCTTTTAAAGAGATTGCGGCACCCAAAATCAAGTTATCGTTTACTGATAAATCCATTCTACTTTGCTTTTCTTGACTGATATTTCTTTCAGGAGAAATTATAAGCTTGCCGCCATTATCAAGAGCAACACCTGTAAGCAAAGATCCTCTTGAACGAAGCTCATCAACTAGTCTTGCAAACTGTCTAGCATTTCTTCCATTTTCATTTTGATCTTTTTTAAATCGATCAAGCTCTTCGATACAAATCATCGGAATAAAAACCGTGTTGTCTGCAAATTTCAAAATAGATGTTGGATCAAACAATAAAACATTGGTGTCTAAAACAAAGACTTTTTTCAAATTGCGCCTCCATGGCATAGAAAACAATATTGCTTTCTATAATATTCTACCATCTGTACTATAAAGTTTTCAAGTAGCATTCCTTGACCTAGATATCTAAGGAAAAATCAAAAAGATTTAAATAGACGAAGGCCCTTTTACCTTCTTGCTCTCTAAATTTAGAGCCCAATTCTACACTATAAAAACCACCAATAATTTTTATAGGCCATAAATTCACTCCCATTCCATAACTTGGATATCCTTCACTTACTCCCACCATAAAACGAAGAAGTGGCAATCCAATATCAACTCCAAAATGAATCATTCTTCCTATATCCACCCCTTTATTCATCGGATGAAAATCAAAAGAGAGTGAGTAGTCAAAAAGTTTAAAATCCTGCTTAAATGCCACACCACTTCTTACCATCATTTCTTGAGGTTTTACCTTATCTTTACCAGAAATTGTTTTAAATCTTGTATCACCTATATCTAAAAGAGAAATTCCTGCACTAAATTCTGAAAATGCAAAACGAGTTACATGTTCAAATCCTGCATCAAAACCCCACGCCTTGCCGCGCGAATAACCTAAAGCATCTTTAAAGGCATCGGGATCCTCAATACCATCTCCAGTAATTTTTCCTAAAAGTTCCGAACCAAATAGATCATATCTTTTTTGAATCGCGTTGCGATTTATTTGCTTAACGGCAAAACCAAAAGCGGTATCATTTCCTGATTTTGTAGTATTCTTCTTAGGTCTTAGTGACCATGATGATTTTTTTTTAAAATTCAAATTAAAACCTAAACCCAAGATCATGCCTCTATCATAGCGATGATCTATATCTAGCGTTGGATGAGTTTTATTTCGAAGAACCATATTTGTTGTTGTTGATGTAAACATTCCAAAACCAAAAGGCCCAAATTTTATTCCAGGAAAAGCACTTCCGTGTAAATGAACAGGTAGGCCCATAATACGATCAGAAATTGCAGCAGGATCTTTTTTTGGGAAATTTTCAAATCTATCAAGCTCATCTAAAACATTTGTTGCCCCAATCCTTGGATTAATTATTGTAAAATCAACTCCTGAATTTCTAGCAAGTATTGCAGGATTATAGTACATGGAAAACTCATCATCTGCTCTTCCGGTATATGCATCTCCAAGTAAAAGTCCCTTAGGACTTCTTCCTAAATAGTACTGCTCTTGGGCCATACTCATAAAAGAAAAAAATAGACTAACAAAAATTACTACTTTTTTCATAATAAGAGCGCCTCAAAAAAATAGGCATAGTAATATTGAAGGTACTTATCGTCTGCGGCATTATCTGCTTCGCATTTTTTTTGACTAAGAACAGATGCAATCGGTGCATACTCTGCTCCTAAGGCAATCACGGTATCGCGAATTGTACCAAGCGTGGTCATATCAAAATCTTTAAGACCACCAATACTTGAACCAATATCAAGTAAAACATAAGGGAGGATGGTAAATATATTATTTAAAAGCACAACTCCTTTACATAGTCTTGCAACATTTAATGAACCTCGTGCGCCAAAATCTAGATGGCCTACAGAAGGATTTGCCCCATCTCCATTTGCTTCACATGTTCCAAGTTTTTGACCAGGTAGCGTTAGCAGGTAAGCATTAATTGCAGCGTCATCATAGTTTACAAGACAACGAGATGCTCCATCTCCAGTCCCCTTTATGCCATCCTTGGTATTGCCATAATATTTTACAAATTTTCCAAGCTGAGCAAAAAGCATGTATAGAACTTGAATATTAATATTTCCTGCATCTATTGCCGGAAAAATTTCAGCTCTTTTTGCTGGTGTTGGATCAGAAGTATCTGCTAGGCCTCCAGCGTAAAGAAGAGTATCGATTGCTATTTGTAAATTCGTAAAACTTGTATCAGTAGATGTACTCATTGCAGATGTTGAAAAGAGAGAGAGTCCTCCTAGTGCTGAGTTTTCTACAGTTGTTATTTTTGGTGCATCTAAAGAAAAAAAAGTAATCTCACTAAAACCGGCCTTACATGCATAAGCTGATGAAAGAGTTTTTAAATAGTCTGCATTTTTATCATCGCTTCCTGCAGCAACTAAGACATCGATTGCATCTTGACAGTTTCCACTCGTCAAATAATTTTGAGCAGAAATAATTGCCGCCTCTTTTTCATCCTCAGTACTTCTTCCACATGACAAAAAAATAAAACAAAGAAAAAGAGTAAAAATATGTACTTGTTTGGCAAAAATCAGCAAAATAAAACCCTCCCCGATTATCCCAGATTTTGCATTTGAAATCTACTGCGGAAGCAATCTGTTCGATACAGACGGCGTCTTCACAATTTTTAGACCTCCGCTTATTAATATAAGCGTTCGCTCAAAAAATTGTTCAATCCTTGTCTGAATCGTCATTTTGCTTCCTCGTAACGATCTCAAATACAAAACCTGGGATTATTATCTCAAAAATAAGATAAAAATGCGGTGGGGAAATTTTTACTAAGCAAAGGTTGATTATGTCTTGCCATTTAAAAATCGAGCAATAATTTCAAGGGCCTCTAAAAATTTTTTCTTCTCCATTACCAGACTAATTCGGGCGGAATTAATGAGGCCAAAATCTGTTCCGGGAACCATTACCACACCTGTTTTATCTAATAGTAATTCACAAATTTTTCCCGAAATATCTGTACTTGTAGAACCACCCATCTCTTGAAAAATTTTTGTCTTAGAAAAATCAATCATAAAATAAAACGCCGCAGAAACCGGATAATATAACGAACTTAAATCATGCTTTAAAAAAACTTCCTTAATTGCCAAAGCATTCTCTTTTAAATGATTACAAATTGGTTTTAAAAATTCTGTCGATCTAGAAAAATCATAATCGACTAAAGCTGCCTGAATTAAACTATTTGGACCAGAAGTTGTCTGCCCTTGCAAATTAGAAACTTTACTAATAAATTTTTTATCACCAATTGCATAACCTATTCGAAGTCCACTTAGAGCATAAGTTTTAGATACTCCATCAATAATGATTGTGCGATCAAGCAAAGACTCGTCAAAATTATAAAAAAACTTTGGAAAAGGGTGGTTATATGTTAGCTCGCAATAAATCTCATCACTAATCACATTAACATGTGGATATTTTTTTAAAAGTTTTGCAAAACCCATCATCCAATCATTGGAATATACAGTGCCAGAAGGGTTATTTGGACTATTAATAATAATTGCCTTGGTTTTGCTATTTATTTTTTTTTCTAACTCCAAAAGATCAATTTTTAATTCATCTTTTATCGTTGTTGAAACAATCACAGGAGAGCCTTGCGCTAAATTAACCATTTCAACGTAAGAGATCCAATAAGGAGCTAAAATAATAACTTCATCTAAAGGATCAACCATCGACAATAGCACATTTGTGAGTGCATGCTTTGCTCCATTGCAAATCACACAATCAAAACTATCTTTAGAAAGGTTTATTCCTCTAGTCTCTTCAACTCTTTTAATAAACTTTTCTCTAAGTTTTACAAGACCTGCAGCAGGACTGTATTGAAAACTTGAAAGCGTTCCCATTTTTTCTTTTACAAGATCTGTTATTTTTTCCTCAGGCATAAATGGTAATTGCCCTGCAGTTAAATTATAAACTGTGCGGCCCGATTCTGCCAAAGATACGGCCATGCTGTTTAATTTTAAGGTTATACTTTCGCTGACACTGCTTACTCTTTTACTTGGAGTAATCATAATTTATGCTCCATTTTTTTTAAAATTTCTTTGGCAATAACAAGCGGTACAAAATGCTCAATCGCTCCGTTGTGTCTTGCTATTTCTTTAATTAACGAAGAAGAAACCAAGGCATTGTCTGAATCTGCAAGCAAAAATACAGTAGGAAAAGAGTCATTAAGCTTTTCGTTCATTCTGGCCATCTTTGACTCATATAAAAAATCATCAACATCGCGCAAACCACGAATAAAAAAAGAGGCCTTATATTTTTTTGCCAAATCAGTAACAAGCCCATCTGTTGCTATGACATCTACTTGCTTTTTATTTTTTAATACCTTTTTAATAAGAGAGACTCTCTCATCTACACAAAAAAGATTTTTTTTGCTCTCATTTTTTGCAACAACAACCAAAAGACGGTCACAAATTTTTAAAGCACTCATCACAATGCTTAAATGACCGTTTGTAAAGATATCAAAACTTCCTGCATAAATTGCAGTTTTCATATTTTATTATCTCCAGTAGATATAAACTGTGATACAAAAAAAACTTGAATAAACTCTATCTTATAATTCTAGTATAGCTCTTTAAAAATCTCTTTTTCAAGAAATAAGAAATTTAACGTAAATATAGATTTAAAATGTATCCTCAATGCTCTTTAGCATTTAAACATCGCAATAAAAGAAGTTCCTTGTTCTAGAGTTTTATAATGCTTCATATTTTTTGACATCTGCATTAAATCTTCTAATTTTACCCCTTTTTGTCTATCTGATTCTACCCACAATTCTCCGACAAAATCACTTTTATTTAACAAATCAAAAACGCTTTTATATAAAACATGATTTTCATAAGGTGGATCAAAAAATAAAATAGTGTCTGTTTTTTGAAAAGAAGGGAGTTGCTCAGTATCTTTTAAAAAGCTGCTAATAAAGGAAAGTACGTCTTGAAATTTTATAGTAATATTTCTTTGTTTTATGTCCTCTTCATGCTTTAAAGAAATCAAAGAGACATTATCTTTTAAGTGCCGATATACATTTTTACCATTTTCGACGAGTAATAAAGCTTCTGCACCTCTAGACCAGGCCTCAATGCCAACACTTCCTGTCCCTGCACATAAATCGACAAACAAATAACCTGAAAAATTTTGCATTCGATCAAATAAACGCCGTTTTAATCTTACTGATGTTGGTCTTAAATTCGGGTGATCTAAAACAAAAAGCGGCATCCCTTTACAGATACCGCCTAAAATATTAGTAGACATAAGCTGCTCACTTAGCGTTAAGCGCTACGCAACTTTCTTTTGCTCACTTAACTGATTAATTGGTATTACAAATTTTGCACCACCAAGCATTTGGATAACAAGACCTTCTGATTCATCAACATAGAGAGAAACTTTATTTCCCCCAACTTCAAACTCTAATTTTAAATTCATATTGCCAGATGCCTGTAAACTCATCTTTGTATCTTCACTACTAACTGATTTTATGTCATTCATGATATCTTCCTTTTTAGCAACCCTTTCTGCAGATTTTATCGATACAACATTTGTACTCTCTTGAACTTTATCAACACTCGTCTCTATTTTCTCCTCTGGAGCAGATGCAAGCATTGCAACCTTTACTTCATTATCAATATCATCTTGCAAATCATTCTTTTTAATAGACAAGCTATTTACTTTCAGTTCTTCGCTAGTTTCTGTACCGTCAGTAGATGTTGATATGGCCTGTGCAAGTTCATCTTCTTTGAGACTAACTTCAGATGTAGCTTCATCATCTAATGAACTAGCAGGAATCGTCTCTTGTGATATTTCAGATGTCGATTCAAGAGCACTAGACTCACTATTTTCTTCATCGTGATTGGTCTCTGCAACCAACTCCGTATAATCAAACTCGCTTTCTAAACTTTCAATCTCGCTCATAATATCGGCAAGCTCCTCTTCATTAAAACTGCTATCTTTATTTTCTGTTTCAGTTGTCATGCGAGTTTCTCCTTAAAAAATTATATAAAAACAAGCAACCAAATACCTTCTCGGCTTTTTTGATTAAGGCCTTATAGTTTTTTTAAAAAAAATTTAAAAAAATTTTTCTTAAGCAAAAATAAGTTTTTAATTACAAGAGAAAGCATCTTTTCTAACATCTTCTTACAAGTACAGGGCCCACTTTTACGAGAAAAATGCTCGGTCTTTTTTTATCATTTTTTATTGATTTTTATCATGACAATTCTCTAAATTTTCGATAAAAATTTCTACCCCTTAATAAATGGTATTTCGCTGAAAAATTAAGCAACAAATGGCTTAATGGAGTACAAATTTGAGTAATAAATTACACATCAGCAAACATTGGTTTGCATGTGAAAAATATATAGATGAAAAGAAAGAACAAACAGCACCTTCTGTAATTGGCAAGGTGTCGTACGATCTCCCATCTTTGCCTCCTAACGAATTACTTGAAAGCTTTTCTCCACGCAGTTTTTTAATTCCAGACTGGCACGGAGAAGGCATCATTTCCAAAGCAGCTTTAAATATAAAAAACTGCCTACACCTGCTCTGGCACGAGTCACAAGCTGAATTGAAAAAGTTCTCCCACGCAACAAGAATTCTTAAACAATCCGTCTATGATGAATTCTTAGCTTATCTTGCAACGATTCCAAACAAAGAAGCTTTTGAAAATCATGAAATGCTACCAGAGGGACCAAATGAATTTTGGAGTAAACTTCTTGAAGCACCACAAGAAAAAAGTATCCTCGATGAATTTTTTAAAATTTACTCTTTTCGTGTCGTAACAGTTTACCTATACAAGATTCGCTTTCTTGTAAATTTAGCAGATACTCTAAATCAAGAAATTGCAGTAACAAACATCTTAAATCCTTCTGCATTTCTAAGTAAAATTTTTCGACATGGCAGCAAAGATGAACTATTTTGCGATGCTTTATTTACAGGTCCCTACAGCTGGTATCGCCCAAGCAATATTCAGCAAGAAAAAATAGTGCCACTACTTCGTGATTTAAAAAACACATCTATTACAGAAATGATGAAAATTTGTACCTATGCTCAGGTACAAAGCGAAAAACAAAATAAATCTCCTCTCAAATTTGATGATAGCGAATACTCTCACTCTATTTCACACAAAAGCTTTGGCCTATTTTTAAATAAACTGCTTATCTTTTTGCCATCATGGTTAAATCACGAAGAATCTAATCATGCTTTTAAAAATTACAATTATAAAAATCCGGCCTTAATAACATGTAAATATATTGGTAGTAAACTAAGTTCATTTTCGCTATCACACTGGCTCGCACAAGAACATAATTTACAAACCCCTTGGCAAGCGGTTTTATCTCCAGAATTCTGCGGCACTGATTTTTTTAATGGTACTTTCATTAAAGCTTGCCATGAGTTGCAGTTTTTGACATTGCTTACATCCGTTGCAAAATCTCAAGCATTAGAACCAATCTCTTTTTTGGCCCAAATTTGCAAAGAAAGATACCAAACGACAAATGAATTAAATATCGGTTCTTTATTTACAACAAAATCTCTAGATCGTGTTATTTTACATATTCCTGATCATCCAAAAAAGAATCCGCACCACTATCTATTGGCACAAATCAATGCTCATACTCAAAAGCTTAATGTAGATGGACATGCAATTATTCTAACCAATCAAAAAATATTTGTTCCAAGTCACAGTGATAAAGTAGAGCAATTAATTAAAAATTTTAAAATTGAAGCTTTTATTGATATGACTCAACTAAAGGGCAAAGGAGAGATTCCTGATTATATTTATATTTTAAAGAAACAACCTCCTGTCTTTTCAAAAAGTAATCAAGAAGACTTTACGGTATTAATAAAGAAAGATTCATGTTTGATTTTTAATTTTGCGGGAATACTTGGCCAATTTAATAAATTTGCACTGCTTCTGATAGAGTTTGAAAAATTCATCCAAGACAAACTTCCAACGTGTGCGATTTATCACAAAGAAATAGAAAAAAATATATCTTTTTCCTTTCATCAAAATGCTATTTGCGATGGCCGTTTGCTACACTCTAACGATAACGATAATGCACAACGAGGAATAACTCATCCTAGTTTTTTTGCTAATATTGCAAAAAACTGTATCCCTTTAGAAAGCTATTTTCAAATTGAAACAATTACACACACCGACCAAGAGAATAACTTAAACCTAGAAATAAACGCTTTACTTTCGGTAAATAAAAACCGTGCCCAAAATTATCCACTTATTTTAGTTATTGATAGATCAAAAAAACACAGCACTCGTTTAGAAATTATTCCATCATCTAACTATCTAGCAAAAGTTGAATCTTGCGGGATTGCCTTATTCGATTATTTTGGACTCGTGCCAAAGATTTCTGGACTTAATCCAAATCTGTTTCGAGAATATTTTAACTCTGTAATTGGCAATCAATTAATTCAATTATCAACTTCTGGCAAAGCAACAAAGCTTAAAGCAAAAATATCTGGATTAATGGTGCCAAGATTTTTTTCAAGACTTAATACTTCAGATTCTAACCTTAAAATACACCAATTTGTTAAAAATAATCCAAAAGAGATTTTATCTTATTCTCCAGAGAACCTTGAACATGGTTTTAATGAAGCGCTTGTAAATCTAAAACAGAGTGCTTCAGCTGATCCGTGGGAAACACTAGAAAGTGTTGCAATCATGCGACATAATATCGACCTTGCAATATCAATGATTACGCACTCTGAATATAAAAAAGCTCATAATTGCTATACAAACCAATTTTTTATGCAAAAGCTAGCGACACTAAAAACGCATCCTGCTTTTCCAAACAATCCTGATATCTTTTTTGAACATAAGAAAAATGATGGCCTTATTACTGGTCATAAAATAACACAAACTCAGGATATATCTAAATTAGTCATTTTTGATAAAGATCAAGAAATACTTGATATACATGGTGATAAAGTTATGCTTGAATTCGTAGAGTTTATACTAAAGCGAGCATATGGCATGAGGATTAATTCTCTTTTGGCCTCTCTTCATATTCCAAAATTAAATGACCTAAAAGAACTCTTTACTGTTTTTTATCAGATAAATAATATTTTAAAAACACATTCTAAAGAATTACACAATCTTGCAAACCACATCATTGTCTCTGAAATTTCAAAAAGAAAATGAAGTCTATCGCTTTTGAAAAAAGAATTTATAATGCAATAAAAAAGAAGGCCTTGCAAATTTCTTCTAAAGGAAATAAAGAGTTTGCATTATATCAAAAAAATCACCAACGTTTTACCAGGCGTACATTTAAAAAGTCGTCAATGGATGAGCTACTTGGAACAATTATAGATTCACAAGTTGTATTTTTTGCAGACTTTCACTCCTTTGAGCAAAATGAAAAAAACTTTGAACGAATTTTAAAATTTTTTTTAGAAAAAAATGTTGAAATTAGTATAGCATTTGAGTTCATTGATAGCAGTTATCAAAACACTTTAAATAGTTATATCAATAATCAGATTACGGAATTAGAATTTTTAGAATCAATTGACTATGAAGAGTCTTGGCGGTTTCCTTGGGCACATTTTAAAGTATTATTTGAATTAATAAAATCTTATAAATTACAGGCCATCGCGCTAAATTCTAAAGGGACACTTAAAAACAGAGATTTACATGCCTCACAAATTCTAGCTAAAGAGATAACAACTAATCCTGAAAAAATTATTTTTGTATTATTTGGAGAATACCATCTAGCACCAAACAAACTTCCAAAAACCTTAAAACAAACACTTAAAAATCTAAAATTAAAAACGACCATTATTCATCAAAA
>CAZCDT010000064.1:0-17322 GCA_964497525.1 uncultured Bacteriovoracaceae bacterium | reverse complement strand
ATATACTAATTTTGGGGAAAACTTGAAAACAATAGGGTTTATCGGCTCTGATAAAGATGCAGGCAAAACAACTACATTTAATTACTATCTTTCAAACATCTCTCAAAAAGTTTGTGTAACATCTATTGGTATTAACGGCGAAGATACTGATAACTATGATTTTCATTCAAAGCCATTAATAAATGTAAAAAAAAATCATCTATTCCTGACGACTCCACGCCATTTGAAAAAGTTAGGTCTTTTATATGATACTATAGAAGTTTTCCCACCACCGATTTTTGAAGATACCTACGTCTTGGGAGTTGCTAAAAGTAATTTTCCACTATGTCTGGAAGGGCCCAATACTAAAAATTCTATATGGGAATTTAAAAAGCATCTATCTACTTATGGAGGTACAAAGTATCTCTTGATCGATGGTTCAATCGACAGGCAGTTTATTGCAGCACCTGACGTTTGCGATAGTTTTGTATTTTCACTTTTAATTAGTAGCAGAAAAGAACAACAGCAAAAAGCAAAAGATCTTTTACTGCCGTTATCTTTAAAATCGTGCCAAGACAAAGATAAAATCTTTTTAATAGATGTAATTACTCCAGATATAAAAAGTATTGTGTTTAATCTAAAACATCAAGTTTTGTACAAGTCATCCACTATGGCATTTGCGGATACAAAGCTTAAGGAGTTTTGTACAAACTACGACGGTGAGTTTAAAGTTTATTTAAATAGTGCCTTTACAAAAAGTTTATATTCATTTTTTTCTTCTTTTAAGCAATGTGAAATCATCCTTGATAATTTCACTCTTTACCAAAATATTTCTACTAAAGCAGAAAACCAAATTGCATTTCATCCCAAAATAACGCTTGCAAATGATCTTATCGTTGATGCTTTATTTTTAAATATACAAGAGCATAGTTCATCTGAAAACCTACCGCTACCTCCGAACATACCAATATTTAATATTTATCGTGGAGATTTCAGTGAAATTAGAATTTGAAAATGGAATAATTCAAAAAGATATTTTTAGTGAATTATCGTTTGATAAGTATCTATCTTTGTTTACCCAAATAACACTGCCAATACTTGGAACACAGATTTTAAAAAAACTAGAAAAAGAAGATCTCATAAATCACTTCACAGAGTTAAATCAATTAAAACAAAAAATTGAGTCTGAAAAAATATCACTTCCTTTACTTATTGAATATGCCGAAAAATTACCATCACTAAGTGGAAATCTAGCATCTATAAAAAGTAAAAATATCGAAATGTTTGATCTATTTACTCTAGGAAAATTTCTCGCTATTGATCAATTTTTTATCGAAAAAGAAAATCGTCTACATGCAATTAAAAATAGTATCGTTTCAAGTAAAATACTAGCAATCTTAAAAGAGTATCTTAAAAATGACTTCTCTAATTTTTTACTAACCGCAGACGAAAATGACTTAATAGATAAATTACAACAAGTAGATGAAATTTTAATCACCTCCATTAGATCAGTTGAAAATGAAATATATGCCAAGACCAATTTAACAATTTTATATCCATACCCAAGAGAATTATCAAAAAATAGCGATCCTGAACTAATAAAAAAGATCAAACAAATAGAATTATTAACCATTAAAGAAAAAGCAAATCTATTCTCTCTTGAAATATCTTTACCATCAGATATTCTAATTGTTTTAGAAGAAAGAAATAGTATTCACAAAAAAATTCAAGAACTGTATACAGATAAGGTCAAAACAGTAAATAACCTACTCTATAACTTATATGACGAATTTTTAGAGTATTACTCTGAGAGAAAAAAACGCATCTGGCAATATCACCTACTTTTTATAACTTACAAGAATAAATTTGCATTGCCTAAAATATCTGAAGAGAAAATCGACAAAAAAATCGTTTGCAAAAATACAAAACTACTCTCTTTAAATAAAGAATTTATTCCTCTAAATCTGACTCTTTTTACTGGCAGCAATGTTTTATTTGGCCAAAATATGACAGGTAAAACAACTGTATTAAAAAATATTTACTTCCAAACAATTTTGGCCCATTTTGGCCTACCAGTAATTGCCGATGAGTTTTCTACCTCCTATTTTGATAGTATTTCAATCCACCTGAAAACATCTGGCAATTTACAAGAAAAAAGATCTAGTTTTGCAGACGAAATCGACTTTTTCTGCAACGCAATAAAAAAAGATGCTCTTATTTTGGCCGATGAACTATTTCATTCAACAGATCCAATAAATGGAGTTCTTTTATCAAAAATTTTTATCGAAGAGATGATGAAGCTTAATGTAATATTTTTTTGCAACTCTCAATATCCAGAGGTACTCTATATAGACGGTATAAATTTATTTCGGATGAAAGATTCAACTATAAACAGTGAAACATATACGACAGATGATATCCTAAAGTATACACCGTACGAAGTTGAACATATTTCATCTGCTTTAATTGAAGAAACATTAACAAATAATAAATGGGCACTAAAAATAGCCTATTCTTTTTCGCTACCCAAGCAGATCAAGGAAAAAATTAAGTCAATGATCTAGCTTAAAAGTCGAGGTTCTATGGCGCATGTTGAATTATCAAATGATCAGATTACAAATGTCAGGGCATTAGCAGCAAAAATTGCTGATAATGTGCAATTTTTTGTTGAAAAAAATTCTTCGGTTTCTGTAGAAAGGGCAATTCTAAGACTATATGGTGTTGATGGAGTAACAAAAGATGGCATTCCTCTTCCTAATTTTTTAGTAGATCAATTACATAGTAAAAAAGTACTACAATCTGGTGTCTCTAAATTTTTTGCTCATGCAATGCTTGAATCTAAAAGAGATTCTCTAGAAACGGCATCATTAATTGCAGAGGGGAAAGTTGATTTTGGAGTACTTAATAAATTTCCGATGGATGCTGTCATAAGAAAAGAAAATGAATTAGCGCAAATTGCAATAAATAAACTAGACAATGCAAAAAAAGAAAAAGAGTCTAAAAAGAAAAAATGTCAGGAGCCAAAAAATCCTTGGAAATATTTAATCGTCGCGACAGGAAATATTTACGAAGATAGAACTCAAGCTATTGCGGCGGTCAATGCAGGAGCCGATGTTATTGCTGTTATTAGAACAACAGGACAATCTCTTCTAGACTATGTTCCTTATGGAGCAACTACGGAAGGCTTTGGTGGTACCTATGCCACACAAGAAAATTTTAAAATTATGCGCAAGGCCCTAGATGAAGCATCATTTAATGCTGGTAGATATATCAGACTAACAAATTACTCTTCAGGTTTATGTATGGCAGAAATTGCAGCTTGTGCTGCAATGGAAAATCTGGACATGCTTTTAAATGACTCGATGTATGGAATTCTTTTTCGTGATATCAATATGAAGCGTACCTTTATCGATCAATATTTTAGTCGCTTGATATGTTCTCGGGCCAATATTGTGATTAACACAGGAGAAGATAACTATTTAACAACCTCTGATGCTGTAGAAAGTGCTCATACCGTTACGGCATCTCAATTAATAAATGAGGCACTTGCAAAAAAAGCTTATCTTTCAGATGAGCTTTTGGGTCTAGGACATGCTTTTGAAATTAATCCCGAAATTAAAAATTCATTTTTACTAGAGCTAGCACATGCCCAACTCGCAAGGCAATTATTTCCAAAAGCACCTCTAAAGTATATGCCACCGACAAAATATAAAAGTACTGACATTTTCTTTTCCCACTGCCAAGATACTATGTTCAACCTTGCAAGCATTGCAACAGCTCAAGGAATTCATCTCGCCGGTATTTTGACCGAAGCAATTCATACACCTCTAATGCAAGACAGACATAAAGCACTTAAAAGTATCAATTACATTTTTAATACGGCCGCAGATTTAGGAAATGAAATTGAATTTAAAAAGGGCGGATTTATAGAAAAAAGGGCCCAGTTTGTTTTAGATGAAGTTGAATCATTTTTAAAAGAGATTTCTGAAATTGGATTAATGGATGGAATTTCAAAAGGAAAATTTGCAGATATAAAAAGGGCCCCAACAAGTGGCAAAGGACTTGATGGAGTATTTGAAAAATCTCTAGATTATAGCAATCCAATAATGGATATCATCGTTAAAGATGGAGCAAAACATGAGTAGCAATATGATAAAACCATACGGAGATACATTAAACGATGGCGTGATGCAATTATCTTTCACTCTTCCAATCGAAGATTGCGCAAGAGCAAAAAAAGCAGCTGAAGAGTATTTGCTTAAATTAAATCTAGAACAACCACAAATTGTGTTTTCTGAAAAACTAACAAATGGTTTTACATATTTTGTTGCATACGCTAAGGCAAAACCAGTTATTGATTATGATAAAATTGTCGCAAGTGAAGTAGAAACTCAAAAACTGGATTTTTACCAAATAAATGATCTAATAAAAGAAAAAATAAATCGCAAAATTGTTGTTGTTGGCGCAACAATTGGAGATGATGCCCATACTGTCGGTATAGATGCAATCATGAATATGAAAGGTTTTAATGGTGATTATGGTTTAGAGCGATATCCAGAAATAGACGCAATAAATCTTGGAGCACAAATTCCTCCAGAGGTATTACTTGAAAGAGCAGTTGTAGAAAGTGCTGATGTGATTTTAGTTTCTCAAACAGTGACTCAAAAAGATGCGCATATCAGAAACTTTACCGCGTTTATGGAGTTACTAGAGGCCGAAAAAATTCGCAATCATTTTATTGTAATTGCTGGAGGCCCAAGAATTTCTAATGATCTTGCAAAGGAGCTAGGGTATGATGCAGGTTTTGGCCCAGGAACTCTTGCCTCAAATGTTGCATCCTATTTTGTTAATAAAGTAATCGAGAAAAATGGAGTATAAAATTATGAATCAAAAATTAAATTTAAAAAATTCAATGCAAATGTATGAAGAAGCTCTTGAACTTGTACCTGGAGCTGTAAACGGGATTAGAAGACCATATAATTTTGTTGCTGGCGAATACCCTATTTTTTTTGAAAGTGCAAAGGGCGGAAAAGTTACCGATGTTGATGGAAATGAATACATGGATATGCTTTGTGCTTATGGTCCAATTATAATTGGACATCAAGAAAAAGAGATTGATGATGCAGTAATAAAACAAATTAGAGAAAAAGGATTTTGTATGTCTTTAACACAAGGAATACAAAATCAAATTGTAAAAGAGCTAAGGCGTTTAATTCCATCTTGTGAAATGGCCACACTTGTAAAAACAGGTTCAGATGCAACAACGGCGGCAATCAGAGTTGCAAGAGCTTATACAAATAAGACAAAAATTTTAAGATGTGGTTATCATGGTTGGCATGATTGGTGTGTCGAAGTAAAAGGCGGAATTCCTGAAAAGCTATATGAGGATGTTCACGAGTTTCATTATAACGATTTGAGTGGACTAGAAAAATTAATGATAGAGAATAAAGATAATGTTGCTGCAATTATTGTCACTCCTGTAGGCCATCCTTTGGCCCATGAAGTTGAAATGCCAAAGAATAACTTTTTGCATGAAGTTCAAAAAATTGCCAAACATCATAGTAGCGTATTAATTTTTGATGAAATTAGAAGCGGATTTAGAGTTAATCTTGGCGGAGCACAAAAAGAATTTGGTGTAACCCCAGATATGTCTGTTTTTGGAAAAGCAATTGCTAACGGTTACCCAATCAGTGCTGTTGTTGGAAAAAAAGAGATTATGAATGTTTTAAAAGATAAAGTATTTTTATCTTCAACATTTTTTCCAAATACAATAGAACAAGTTGCTGCATTAAAAACTATGGAAATTCTAGAACGAGACAAAATTCTTGATAATATAAAAGAAAAAGGAACTCGATTTGAAAAAAAAGTAACAAAAATTCTTGAATCATCAGGAATTGATTGCAGTTTTTCTGGTGGCCCTTGGATGCCATACATTACTTTCAATAAAGATGAGAAAAAACAGTATAAAGATATTCGTAATGAGTTTTACACACAGCTAATTAGAAGAAAAATTTTCTTACAGCCATATCATCATGGATATATTTGTTATCGTCATAGTGATAAGGATTTAGATTTTGCTGCCGATATGATCGAAGATTCTCTAAAAGAAACAAAAAAGAAATTTTAAGGAGAACAAAATGAGTATAACAGGAAATCCCCTTATTATAAGTTGCGCGGTAATGGGAGCAGAAGTTACTCCTGAGACATATCCATACATCCCAAAAACTCCTGAAGAATTAGCAGATGCTGCACATGCTGCAGTATTGGCCGGTGCAAGCATTATCCATCTTCATGTGAGAGATGAGAATCATAAACCAACTCAGGATGTTAATATTTTTGAAAAAGTAACAAAAGAGATCAAAAAAAGATGTGATTGTATAATACAATATTCAACGGGAGGAGCTGTTGGCACCCCAGTTGAACTTCGAACAGCTCCGCTAAAATTAAAACCAGAAATGGCAACCCTTTCTATGGGCACCATGAATTTTGGAAATGATATTTTTGAGAATTCAGAAACGACAATAAAAGCAATTGCTAAAACAATCATGGATAATAATGTTTTAGCAGAGCTAGAGATCTTTGATTATGGAATGATTGAATCAGTTCCTCGCTATGTTAAAAATGGCTGGATTCCAAATAAGTATCATGTAGATTTTGTTCTTGGTGTTCCAGGTGGAATGACTGGTGAATTAAGAAACTTGCAAATGCTTGTTGAGAAATTACCAGCAGGTCAAGCATGGACGACCGCAGGCATTGGTAGATATCAACTTCCTCTTACATCTTGCGCCATTGCGATGGGCGGACATGTAAGAGTCGGTATTGAGGATAATATCTATTTTAGAAAAGGAGAAATGGCAAAATCAAATGCGCAGTTTGTTGAAAGAGTGACAAGAATAGCAAAAGAGCTAGAAAGACCTGTTGCGACAATTAAACAAGCAAGAGAAATTCTTGGTCTTAAAGATTAAAACTATGCTGAAAGTTTTTTTACTTTTCTTGTTTTTTTCCTCGTGTACATATAAAAGTGAATTAATAATTCCAACTAATGGTGCACCACATTTTGATGCTCAAAGTGCAAAGATAAAAAGAGTTAATGAAATTAACTGGGATGTTGGAAAAAATCTAGCAACACAAATTTCTAAAGGAGTTATTGTTGAAGTAACTCTACCGATATTCACAAGTAATTCGCTACAGGTTTTAAAAGATAAAGAAAGGGTTGATTCATGGCTTATAAAAGTTATGAAAAAATCATCAGATCACGATTATCTACTCGGAATGTTTTATCTTCCATTTACAATTAGCTCTAGTGGAAAAATCGATCAAAGAGATTACGCTCTTTTTCATATACTTTATGGATCAGGACAATTTGTCCCACAAGGTAGCAAAATAAAATGCCCTGACTTTGGCCATGATCGTAAATTGGGCCAAATAGAAATTAATAACATCTCTCAAGATAATGCATTAATCTATTTAAGTGACGCCGATAAAAAAATAGTTCAAGAAAAAATAGAAACTCCTAAATGGGGAGAGGTTATTATAAGCGCAGGAATTTCTATGGTGGCAGACTACACAACTCAGATATGTCTTTTTAATTCTAAAGAACAACTACAAATTAGCTCCTGCTACACTCTTCCACAAATTATTAGGATAAAAAAAGAAGATCGAGTTGCAATACCTGGATGTGACTCATATCAAGATCCTGCTTCAAAATTTAAAAATGAATCTCAAAAAGATTCACAATCTGTGCAAGGTATATTTACACCATTTTCTCGTTAATTAACCTCAGCTCGGGCAATATAATCAATGATTTCACCTGAGTTCGTAATTCCGAGAAGCTCTAGGAAGAAAATATTTTATGACAACGAGATTCGAAGGAAGTCCGAGCTCAGGTTAATTATCAAAGACTCTTTTTCGCTGCTCTTCGATATCATCATTCCAGCGCTTTTTTTGCTCTTCGATCTCTTTATTCCAAGCATCATACTGCTGTTTTATACTTTTAAATAGCTTTGCATCATGTTCTAACGAGCCTTTTGAAGAATCAAAATTCCAGTTTACATACGCAAACCATTTTGGTTTTTTAGGAGATAAAATATCACCTTCATTTGATACAATTGTTCCAAGACCTTTTGAAACAAGTACATTTTTGGGATTGTTTTCAGATTTTACAGCAACCGCTCCACTATCAACTCCCATTGACATCTGCTCTCCATCTCCAACATCTGTAAAAAAAGTTGTCCCACGAACTCCTAGTGCCGCCGTTTTGGTCTTTACATATAAATTTTCTTTTTGATCTTTGTTTAAAAAATTAACAATAACATTACCTGTTTTTAATAATAAATTTGTTGTTTTAACGCTGCCTGTATTTTTATTATTTTCAATTTCCTCTTGCATACTTATTTTTGATTTAGGTCCAAGCTTTATTTGAGATTTAAAATTTATTCCAAAGTTAATTATCACAAGAGATTTCTCCATTGTTTCAATAAAATCTTCTTTAAATAACAAATCTCCTTTTTGAATCTTTACTCTTTTTTTTGTGCTGTCTTTTTCTATCCAAGCATTTCCTTTTACAAAACTGACTTTCCCAATCTCTGTATTGGCCAAAAGAGAAAAAGTTAATACTAAAAATAAGCAAATGGATGCAATGATAAACTTCATAAAAACCCTCATTATTTTGTATAATTTTTTAACAAATCAGGAGTTAGCATTTTAAAATAATCTGCAACTTCTGCAAAACCTACGCACTTTACATCTGTGTATTTACAAACAACAGTTAAAAAATCTTTTAGTCTGTTAAAGTATTTATTATTATCAAGATGAGCAAATGGATGAAGAATTGCAATCGGCTGACGATTATTTTTATAATGATCTAAAAAAGTATTAAAATAATAGTCATTATCAGTTTCGACTTTACCGCTAGCTAATGATTGAAATTCCCAAATATCAAAATCGCTACGTTTATTAGGAAAAGAGTCTATTTTATTGATTGGACTCACATAGTATTTATATCCGAATTTTACCAAACTAGAAATTGCATTTTTCCCATCTTTGAAAAAAAGCATGCCCTTAAAATCTCTGGTGAATATATCCCAACTAATGTTATATTTTGGGCCATATAAATTATTATTATCAATACTTCCTATGAAAATTTTATAGAATAAATCTTGTTCTTGTTCCCATAACAAATCTTTCCAGTTGCTTCGATCATAATCACCAAATACACCAGCAGATCCAATTTCATGACCTAGTTTTTTTGCCTCCATAACCATAAGCATTTTTTTATAAATCTCATCGCTATTTTGGTGAAATAATTCAAAATTTTCCAGCAATACTTTTTGTGGTATTTTTTCTTTAACTGCTTTTTTTGTTATAAAATCAAAAGCGGGAAAAAAATAAGTAAACTGAGCAGATATTTGTTTCTCATCTAAACTTTTTGCAATATCCAAACTCTTTGCAATTTGCTCTGATGTCGATGCCCCATAAAAAGAAATAATTACAAATTGAATCGGCTTTGCTAAATCGGACTCTACTACGACTAATTCTGCATCATTCTTATGTAAAAAATGTAACGCAATAAAAGAAATAAGTATAAACGTCACACAACTAAAAATAATTATTGCTTTATTCCTCATCTTTTTAGTACCTCTATCTCTACTTAGCTCAATCAATTTTTGTAAACTTACCCGGCCAGCTTTATAAAATTTACAAACAATTAACTATTTTTACGCAACACGTCAAAAGTCGTGTAAAATACTTCGATACATCAAAACTATACAGGATAGATACGTGAAAAAAAACACATACTTATGTATACTTGCAATTTTTATTTGTTCAATAAATTTTTCTTTTGCTGATGTTCCATGGCAGGCATTGCTTAAAAAGTATAAAATTCCTGATGTAAAAAAGCATAGTTACTGCTACTTAGACAAAAATCAAACAATTGTCGGTGAAAATATTAATGAAACAATACGCCTTGCTTCCGTTTCTAAAATCATAACCTCCTTATGGGTGTTAGATTCCATTGGGCCATCTTATACTTTTGATACCATTTTTTATACCGACGGAGACAATATCCATATTGAAGGAAGCTTCGATCCATTTTTTCATGAAGAAAAAGCTTTCTTTCTTGTAAGTGAGCTTAGTCGGTTAAATTTTTCAAAAATAAAAACAGTAAGCTTTAATGACCGACTGTTTTTTGATTTTCTTCCTGGAGCGACATCCGTTGCAAAGTTAAATCCGAATCAAAAAATAACTGCTGCAAATTTAGCAAAATATTTAAACCCCAAATCATGGAATAAAAAACTAAAAATGCGCTATGAAAATTTTTATAGCAAAATGAAAGATGACTTCCCGAAATTAAGAACTCTGCTCGAAATTAATATATCAGCAGAGAAAATTATTTTTTCTAATAAAAATTTACTAGCAGATAGGAAAATAAAACCCATAATTTACAGACTTTCATCGGCTCCAGTTATTGATTACTTAAAATTT
The DNA here is from genome assembly GCA_964497525.1 of uncultured Bacteriovoracaceae bacterium. Lineage (GTDB taxonomy): Bacteria > Bdellovibrionota > Bacteriovoracia > Bacteriovoracales > Bacteriovoracaceae > CAZCDT01. The sequence goes on along the minus strand of CAZCDT010000064.1, from coordinate 6,858 downwards.
ATGAATGTTCATTCTCATAATGCTTTGGCCGATTTTTTCTTTGAGCAACTTGGTGGTGAAAAAAAACTGTCTGCTTATATTAAAGGAAAGTTTAATTTTTCAGACAAGGACATCCATCTATTTACTGGTTCTGGACTTGATTCAGTAAGAAACGGTATTCGTGTTGATAACTATGCAACCTGCAGTATCGTTCTTGAAATTGTTAAAGCACTTCAATACTCATTTTATATTAATAAAATTTCTGTTAATGACCTGCTACTTGTTACAGGTGTTGACGGTGGAACACTAAAGAAACGACTGACTCAGTTTCCTGGTGCATGTGCCGCAAAAACAGGAACGCTTTGCCACACTTCTGCCCTGGCAGGGATTTTAAACACCAAAGATGGGCAAACTCCATTTGCAATTTTTACTCAATCAAAAAAAGTTGCTGCAGCAAAAAAAATGGAAGTAGAAGCCGTTTGCTCGATTTATGAAGACTGTCATGGGCCAATACAAACAAAATATCTAAAAGAAGATTTTATCTCTTTTACAGGAGAGCTTTTATAAAAGAGATATTGTAAATTGATCTAGTAAAAATTTTGGATGATATGATAGTTTAGCCTGCCTCAATCCAAGCTCTCCCATATCTTGTTCTCTATTGATTAATTCTATATTTTTTGATTTCAAATAAATTGCTGTCTCTTGATTGATAACCTGTCCAAGCCCCTTAAATGAGTGATCAGCCTTTTCAAAGTGAATCGAAACAGCATTGCTGTTTTGTCTACTAAATATGGCAAACGCCACTATCTGATTTTCTATTTTTATTCCAACTCCTGCAAGCTCCAATACATCAAAAAACTTAAAACTATTTAATAGTGCATTGTATTCATCTATTAAATTATCACTTTCCCCAAGAGCTTCTTTATCCTCTTTCCATTTTATCGAAAGCTTAAGACACTCTTCAATATGTGAGTGATTCAATAAAATAGTTTCATAATCTGGATAATCTTTTTTAAACTGATGAATCAAATTTCTTTTTTTAGAAAATTTTCTACCAGGAAGAAGTGCAAGATCTGTTGCATCATAGATATAATCACTCATGTCTCGATCAAGCTCAACTCTAAAATATTTTTCAATGTCTGGATAATTTAAAAGATGTTCTCGTTCAAACATAATCATCGATCCAGATTTACCTTGTTCTTTAAAGGAGGTACAAATTTTTATAATTTCAGACAAATCAAACAATTCTCCAAAAGGAAAATATAAATAATCGTATACATTTGTATAAAGAAGAACTCTATTTTTATATTCAATATACCGATAATCAACAGAGTCATTCCAATTAAAGAAATTTACAATATTAAATTCACAATGAAGACGATTAGTTTTAAAGAAAAGTTCCTTAAAATAATTTAGATGCTCTGTCGTCGGCTCAAATTTTTTAAAATTCTCTAACAATAATTCTTTCATTTTTTCTTATAGAGCATTGGTGTATAATCTTTTAATTCTTCAAAACCAAGTCGATTATAAAAAGAACTTGTACCTGGTTCTGCAATAAGTCCAATCCACTCTATTCCTATTGTTCTTAACTCATCTACAATATAAGAGATAATTTTTGCCCCAAGACCAATTCCGCGAAATTCCTTTAGTACAACAACGTCTTGTATATATGCATCTGAAACACCATCAGATAAAACTCTTCCCATTCCAATCATGCGATTACCAATAAATGCCCCTGCGAACAAAAAAGATCCTTTAACCATTCTATCAATTAACAATTCCGGAACTTTTTTTTCTGGAGAAATCCAACCTGCATCTAAATAAAGAGTGCGAAGATCATTTGGCTCTACACCTTTAACAAAACGAATAGAAATTTTATGTTCTAATATTTTATCCAACTTTACTCTCTTTTAAGTACAATCACCGTTCTTGTTGGCAAATAAAGCATTATTTTTGAAACTTCTTTTTCTTTTATTACCCAATGTTCTTGACCTGTTTGCAACCGATTTAATCCTCCAAACTCACTACTATCTGAATTAAGAATCTGTGTATATTTATTTCCATCAACAAAAATAGCGTAATCAGTATAGGAGCGCTCTGGATCAAAGTTATAAACAAACAGTAAATCTCCTCTTTTAAATCCAACCACATGGTCGTCGCAATGAACCACTATTTTTTGTGGATCATCCTGATTTGGTAGATCATATTTTTTTACAATCTCAATCATTGCTCGATCAAACTTTAATAAGTACTCATAGCAAAGATTATCATCATCTGCGAGATGCCACTGCCTACGAGCATAATGATATGACCAATTATTACCTATTCGTGGAAAATCAATCCATTCAGGATGGCCAAACTCATTCCCCATAAAATTTAGATAACCACCTCGTGCTGTAGTAATTGTAATCATTCGAATCATTTTATGAAGAGCAATCCCTCTATCAACCAATAAATTTCTTCTATCTTTGGCCATGTGCCAATACATATCTTTATCTATAAGCCAAAAAATTATGGTCTTATCTCCTACAAGGGCCTGATCATGTGATTCTGCATATGAAATAACTTTCTCATCGATGCGACGATTCGTTAATTCATAATACATATGATCCATATTCCAGTTTTCATCTTTAGATTCTTTTAATAATTTTATCCAATAATCCGGAATGTTCATGGCCAATCGATAATCAAAACCTTGACCACCGCTTTCAATTGGTGAAGCAAGTCCTGCCATACCACTAACATCTTCCGCTATAGTAATTGCATCTGGATTAATTTCATGAATTAACTTATTGGCCAAATTAAAGTAGGCAACAGCATCTTCATCAACACCTTCATTAAAATAATCCCAGTAAGTAGTAAATGCTTGGCCTAATCCATGACTCCAGTAAAGCATACTGGTTACTCCATCAAACCGAAATCCATCAAACTTAAATTCCTCCATCCAGTATCTACAATTAGACAATAAAAAATGAATCACCTCATGCTTGCCATAGTTAAAACACATCGTATCCCATGCTGGATGCTGTCCCTTGCCTCCATCATGAAAATATTGATACTGAGTACCATCAAACTTTGCAATACCCTCTACTTCATTTTTTACAGCATGAGAATGAACAATATCCATAATCACTCTCATCCCAAGTCCGTGGGCCTCATCGATTAATGCTTTTAATTCATCAGGCGTACCGCATCTTGAACTTGATGCATAAAAATTTGAAACTTGATAACCAAAAGATCCATAATATGGATGCTCTTGAATGGCCATTAATTGCAACGTATTATAACCTGCCTTATGAATTCTTGGTAACACTTTTTCTCTAAACTCTCCATAACTATTTACCTTGCCCTCTATTGCACTCATACCGACATGAGCTTCATAAATAAGCGGTGCTCCTGGATTTTTTATTGGTTTTTCATTCTTAAATTTATAAACGTAATCAGGAGCCCAAATACGAGCAGTAAAGATATAAGTTGTAGGATCTTGCTCAACGTAATTTGCGTAAGCTGGAATACGCACACCACTTCCTTCATTCCAAAATACAAATAACTTATAATAATCCAGATGCTTTAACCGATTAAGTGGTAACTTTATCTCCCAATCTCCATGAGCATTCAATCGATTAAGTCTAAACTCTTCTTTTGTCTCCCAATTTGAAAACTCTCCTGCAAGAAAAATTGCTGTTGCATTTGGTGCCCACTCTCTAAAAACCCAACAATCTTTTTCTTTATGCATTCCGTAGTAGTGATGAGCGCTTGCAAATGAGTGCAAACTTCCACTATCTCCACAAAGTGTTAATTCTAATTCTTTGGCCTTTTTCATCCTCGCTAAAATTGCATCTGTTTGGTCTATTAGATAACTGTCTTTTTGAACCATTAATGGAGTTTTTTTATTATTCATAATTATCTCACTGCTTTTGATAGAATCATTAACACTGACTCCATCCAAATAATTTCCAACTAAAAATAAACTATTATCATGTGCCAAAATATTTCTAATCTTTAAGCGTTTTTCTTGATGTCCTAGATTATATTGAGGAATTGCATTTTTTATTCTATTGATTTTTACAAAATCAAAATCTCCATCAATTTTTAACACAGGATGAACTTCTTTTTTTATATACTCTAAAATTTCTTGATCGCTTAAAGATAAAACTTCCTTATCATGTGCTCCACCGATATATATTTTTAGCAGCTCTTTTGATACTGGGGATCTCCCAGGGAATAGGCCCGACGCAAACAATGCCCCCAAGACTCTCTTATGCTGATTTCTTGGCACAAGATAACCAAAGCCATCAAGCAAATGTTTTACTTGTGTTCTACGATACCCTGCGCCTACTGTTATCATTGGCACATACTCAATACTTTTTAAAATAGATGCTAACTCTAAAGAGACTCCCTGCAATAGTTCTGCGCTAACGTATGCTGGTGTGGCCATAATAAGATTCTCACAATAAAAAATCTCAGCACCACTGTGAATTCGATACAAACTATTACTTTTTTCGATTTGTGTTACCTGTTTTTGTGTTAAAACATTTTCATGACATTGTTTTACAATAGTCTCGGCCAGTAGACCAAGACCTGACTCAATAGTTGCAAAAAGTGTTTTTTCACCACTTTTTGTCTCGGTAACATTATCTTTTTTAAATTTCATTAAAAATAGTAACAAACTGCGATAGGTCCTTTCGATATTTGTTAAGCGTGGAAACATTGAGTGAATGTCTAATTTTTTTATATCTCCTGCACAAATTCCACTTATCATAGCATCTAGAACAGTTTCTGTAATTTCCGTCCCAAATCTTCTTTGTCCAAAATCATAAATACTTTCTTCCTGTTTTTTTCCTCGAAGGATTAATGGCTCTGCCATTAAACGCATTTTCGCTTTAGCAGAAAACAAAGGAGTTTTCATAAACGAGAATGGATTTTCAGGAATCGGATGAATTGCAGAATCTTTGTAAAGATATCTCTTTGAAGCATATGGCCGATTCATTATGACTTGATCGAGCAAACCATATTCTTTTATTAGATCCATTGTGTGAGTATAAGATTTTAAAAATGCACTAGGCCCTGTTTCTAATAAATATCCCTTTTCTTTTTTACTTTTAATAAGACCACCACACTTGCTATCAGATTCCAACAAAAGCACAGAGTTGGTCGTTTTTTTTACTCTAGCAAGTGCTGCCAATCCGGCGATGCCCCCACCGATAATTATATATTCATAAATTTTTTGCATATTAATCTCAATCGCTATTTTTTTTACAGAGGATATCACTTTAACGCTTTTATATGAAGTAAATTTCACCAAACAAAAAAACATAGCGCCGCACTCAAGAAATCTTTATCGTTCAACTAAAATTGCTATTTGTTGCAAGTCGATCGAATTCCAGATAATATCTTTCTTACAATGAAAACAATCTATTTTTATATACTGCTGTTAATTAGCATAAACATTCAAGCTGCAGATAATTTTGAAATTTTTGTTGTTGCGGTAAAGAAACAGGAAGCAAAAAAAAATGTTAGCTGGAATCTTGCTGACTGGATGGCCACAAAAAGAAAAATTGCACTTATGGATCAGTGGCTGGCATTAAATAGCTCTGCTACAATTTTTGAACTATCCCTAGATGCATCAACTAGCGATTATAAAAAACGCATCGATACCGATGGAATTGTAAGTAAAACATCTCATAGTGGCAATCGCTATAGTGCAAAGCTTAATATAACAATTCTTGGTTTTGGATATGATTATACTCAGACAAATGAAAAATATACCTCAAGAGATATGTATTTGGCCTTACGTGTATTTGGAAAATCCGAACAAGGAACAAATATTAATGCAATTTATGGGTATAGAAAATTATATGTTGATAATGATGCTTACAATAATAATTTTTTTGGGGCAAGTAGTTCAATTTATCTAATGCGATACCTTGGACTTACTGGCCAGACAAGACACTACATTACAAGGAACTCTAAACTTAAAAACAAAGAAATTTCTGGTAATTTAAACGAAGGCGGTATCTTTTTAGATCTTAGTTTTCTTCGGTTATATGCTGTTTATTTCAAAGATAAGCAAAATATAAAAAATAGCTCAGAAATAAAAGCCGTATCTCGCGAAGGAACCAGATACGGCGCATCGCTAAATTTTTAAACAGCTTCAATTTTAAAAACAGGAATATTATTTATTACTTTTTTAACCGTACAACCTTCGGCGGCGCGAAGAATACCCACGCGATCTTTATCTGAAATACTTTCTGGAAACTTAACCTTTACAACAATTTCTTGTTTGTAATAATCATCACCTTGTGCACTATTTTCTTGAACAATAACAATTCCATCTGTTGAAATATTACGACGCACGCAATACTCCTTCATAAAAAATCCTGCACACAGGGCCGTAGATGCAAAAAACAGGTCAAACGGAGATGGAGCACTATTATCACCACCACCTTCTATTGGTTGGTCGCTTGAAATAACAAAATTCTTAAAATGCGCGTTAACTTTTTTCTTTTCTTCCAAAGATACCTTTATTTCCATAATTCCCCCCTTGCCCTTTTGTTAAAAATAGTTTATATACTTAATTAATAAGAAAGTAAACAAATTATTCACACATTAAAAGGAAAAATTTGTGCATGATTTTGAGAATAAAATATTTGAACTAATTTCTGTTACATCAAAAGTTCAAAACTGCTCAAAGCAGCTTGGAAGTTGCGGAATTCTTGCCGCATCTGAAGCGCGCGTAATTGGAACAATTGGGGCAAAAAACAAATTGATGGTTGGCGAAATTGCAGAAAAATTACAAATGACAAAATCTGCGGCCAGCCAAGTCATAGATAAACTAGTTCAAAAAAAACTAATTAAACGATCTTATGACGATAGTGA
>CAZCDT010000063.1:13702-17624 GCA_964497525.1 uncultured Bacteriovoracaceae bacterium | reverse complement strand
AAATCTAAAACAAAAAAAGATTAAAGACTATATTTTTATGAATAATCTAATAACAAAAAATATTTCAGGTTATAAACTCCTTGATTCTGGTTATGGAAAAAAATTAGAAATGCTTGATAACCTATTAGTTATAAGACCATGTCCACAAGCTATTTGGAAAACAAGAGTTTCACATGATGAATGGGAAAAAGCAGAATCGATTTGTCACCGTCATAAAGATGGCGGAGGGCACTGGGAGCATAAAGGTAAAAAACAAGAAAATCTTAAATTTGAGTATCAACTCTCACCACAAGATCAAGTAACCTTAAAATTAAATTTAACATCTTTTGGCCACTGCGGTGTCTTTTTTGAACAAGTGACCGTGTGGCAAGAGCTATATAATACTCTAAAAGCTGTACCCGAAAATAAAAATTTAAAAGCAATTAATCTGTTTGGCCATACTGGTGGAGCTTCTTTGGCCATGAGTAAAGCAAGTGCTGAGGTATTCCATGTAGATAGTGCTAAAGGTGTTTTAAAGTGGGGCGAAGAAAATCAAAAATTATCAAATATTCCTAAAGAAAAAATTCGTTGGATTTTAGAAGATGCTAGAAATTTTTTAAAACATTCTGCAAAAAAAGGATTTCTATATGATCTAATTTTTTTAGATCCTCCAAGCTGGGGACATGGTGCAAAAAAAGAAATTTGGGAATTTGAAAAAGATCTTTCCTTTTTAGTAGAAGATTGTTTATCCGTCTTAAAAAGAAAAGATGCTACACTTATGATGACATCACATACTCATGGCGTTCAACATCTTGCTTTAAAAAATTTGCTTTTAGATTCTAAAAATAAATTTAATAAAACAGAAGTTTCTTCCGGAGAATTAGGAATTAAGCACCAAAATGACGAACGTGTCTTACCTCAAGGTATTTGGGCAAAATTATCTGTTTAAAATATGTCTTATCAAGTGCTAGAATCTCTATATGCAAACAATAAAACTACCTGCAACATTTCGTGCCTTTACATCAAAAAATTATCGTTACTACTATGTAGGTCAGTTAATTTCTATGATGGGAAATTGGATGCAAGATGTTGCCATGGCATGGCTTGCTTATCGACTTACAAACTCTCCACTGCTTCTTGGCCTTGTAACAGTTATAAGTAATCTTCCCATTATGCTAATCTCTCCACTTGCAGGAACAATTGTTGATAGCTACAACAAAAAAAAGATTCTATTTTTTTGTCAATGGATAGTAATGTCTATTGTATTTTTACTTGGTATTCTTACCCATCTTAATCTTATAAATATTTATCTTATATATATTCTAGCTTTTTTAATTGGATGTGTAATTTCTTTAGAAATGCCTACAAGACAAGCATTTTTAATGGAAATAATCGATGACAAAAAAAATGTTTCAAATGCGGTGGCCCTTAATTCATCTATTGTACATTTATCAAGAATAATAGGCCCGGCAATTGCTGGAGTTATCATTGCCCATTTTGGCGAAGCTCCATGCTTTTTTTTCAACGCTTTTAGTTTTTTAGGAGTGGTGATCGCTCTTTATTTTATAAATCCAAACTCAACAGTAATAACAAAAAACTCTCAAACAACGGCGCAAAAATTTAAGGAGGGATTAAGATATGCTTGGGAGAAACGTCCCATAAAATACCTACTACTTTTTACAGCAACGCTTAGTGCATTTGGAATGTTCTATCCTGTCTTAATGCCTGTCTTTGTAAAAAATGTTTTGCTAACCGATTCTAAGTCTCTTGGAATTTTAATGTCTTCTGCTGGAGTTGGATCAATAATCGGTGCTCTAACTCTTGCAACGAATAAAAACCTAAAAGCGCTTACAAAAAATATGTTTTTTAGCAGCATAATATTTGGAGTGGTTATTATTGCACTTGCTTTTACACAAACCATTGTTACAGCATCTATTTGTCTTATTTTTTCAGGAGCACTACTAACTTTTTCTCTTGGCTCGGCAAATTCTTTAGTTCAATTAATTGTAGAAGATCAAAAGCGCGGAAGAGTTATGGCCCTCTACACTACTTCATTTAAAGGAATTGCACCGATTGGAGCATTTCTTGCGGGAAGTATTGCATCATACGCTGATGTAAAACGTGCTTTTTTATTTTCAGGTATAGTTACAATTTTTATAGCATTCTTTTACTTAAAAAAAGATGTTACCAAGATATTAAATCAAGAATTAAAAAATAATACTTTTAAATAATCTGACTCGACAAAATTATTAAATTTAGGATGATCCATCGCACTTGACCCCTCTGCAATTTTTTGTATATTTATTTTTAATAAATCTTGAATTTCTTTTATTAGAAAAACAAACTCTTCTTTTTTTAGCGCACCAGAACAAGAACAGGTTACAAATATAGCATCTTGATTTAACAGCTTTAAAGCTTCCAAATTTATGCGAGTGTAAGCTCTTTTCCCTTGAGATAAATTTTCTCGTGATTTTATAAAACCCGGTGGATCACAAATTATTATATCAAATTTTTTATCAAGAGTTGGAATAACTTTTAACACATCACCTTTTATAAAAGATGAAGTCGTCGATAAGTCTGTTAAATTAGTTCTTGCAAAGTTCAATGCCTTGCTTGACGCATCAACTAAAGTACAGCTAGCGATCATATCCATTTGCTTTGCATAAGTAGCAAGCTGCACACTCCAATGCCCAACATAGCTGCATAGATCAAGAATAAATATCTCTTTTTTATTTTTCCATGATGTACTTTGTTTTGCTTTTACAAGTTCTATTAATTTTAAAATATTATCTTTTTGATCTAAAAAAAGTCCTGTTTTTTGGCCATATAAAAGATCTGTACTTAAAATAGATGCTTGATCTTTTTGTGATAAATTTTCAACCAAAACCTGTGCTTTAAAAAGATCAACTTCTGGATTTTTTAAATATATCGTTGGTTCTTTTTCAACTGTTAATCCCTCTTCTAATCTCACCTCTTGATTATTTTTTATAACCACAGAAGTTTTCTCGTATGGAATTTGCAAAACATCAAGACATAAAATTTTAATCCACTCATCTATGCGCTTTATAATTATATCTGCGTATGCTGTTTGGGCCTCAAAAACTAAAACATGCTGTTCATTAATTAATCTATAATGATCGGCAATCATTCCAGGCATTGAATCGGCCTCTGCAAACATTAAACGATAACTAAACTGCACTAGATTCAATTTTTTTCTAAAATTAAAAGCATCTTTAAAACATTCAATAATTCCTAGAACCGAAAGTGGATGCTCTTTTGAAGCTTTTGCAAAAAGTCTTATTGCTATTACAGATGTTGGATGGGCCACTCCATATGCTACAAACTTATTATCTAAAGATAGAATCTCGACAATCGCGCCCATATGGAAGCGAATGCTTTTATCTTCTAAATCTTTTCGCAAAATCCATAAAAAACCTTTTTTTATTTTTTCTACACCACTGTTTGTTATATAAACTTTTAAATCTGCATGAAACATCGATATCAGCCTCTTGGATCTCTAAAAATAAAAAATGCGGCCCCAATCAAACATAAGGACGCATAGAATAAATTTTTGGTTACAGGAATTTTCATATACCATATCGAGAATCCCACAAACACAATCATTGTAATTATTTCTTGCATCACTTTTAGCTGTGCTAAAGAAAAAAATTCTCGACCTAATCTATTTGCTGGAACCTGCAAGCAGTACTCAAAAAAAGCAATTCCCCAACTTAAAAGAATCACAAACCAAAGAGACTTATGATTAAAATCTTTAAGATGCATATACCAAGCAAATGTCATAAAAACATTAGCAAATATAAGTAAAAGTAAAGGTGACATCATTTTTAACATATAAAATCCCATATCGCCGACTCTGCGCCCATCCTGGGCACGTCGGCATACAAAACGTCCTGTTTATCGCCGACTCTGCGCCCATCCTGGG
>CAZCDT010000063.1:0-13602 GCA_964497525.1 uncultured Bacteriovoracaceae bacterium | reverse complement strand
TTTTTACCCTTGGGCCCTAAACGATTTATTGTATGGTAGGATTTTGATTTTTTTGATAGGTCAATTTAGACCCACTGACGCCGGTTTAGAACTTTTTTGGCAATAGATCGTTTGTCGTGGCCTAGGGTCAAATCTTATTACCGGCGGTTGTTGATAATTATAGTTGCATATTGCATGCCAAGTTTATGCCTTTAAAATTACAATTTTTTGGTGCCAGAATGTCTCTGAATACTACTTTATGACACTAGATCTAAGACTATCAGTGCAGATTAGAATAAAAAAGCTTCCCGCCCTCTTCTGCAACCAAATTATATGGATCTTTCTCTATAAAGAAAAGGCCATCTAGATCGAGATATTTAACTCCATGTGCCAAATTCATTGCAGAAGCAATACCAAGACTTGTTTCAATCATACAGCCAAGCATTGTCTCAAGACCTAATTCTCTGGCCTGCTTTAATTGCCTTAAGGCCTTCATGTAGCCACCAGACTTCATAAGTTTTACATTTATTCCATGAAATCTTTCAACAAAATATGGCGTAATCTCTTCAGATGTTAAAGATTCATCGGCAAAGAGTTTAACTTTTGAATTTTTCTTTAGATATAAATACTCATCATGAGCACTACTTGGTAGTGGTTGCTCTATAAAAATAATTCTTGAATGATCAAACATTGACAAAGAACTTAAAAGTTTGTCTGGATCAGTAAATGCTTCATTTGCATCTATTACAATATTTCCCTGAAAATATTTTAAAGATTCTTTTACTGTATCGTGCAAAGAATCTTGATCTACTTTTATCTTTAAACCCAAAAATCTCTCAGGACGGTATTTTTCAATATACTCTTTTATTTTTGACGGCGACATAATTGGCATTGAAAAAAAAGTCTTCATAGAATTAATGCGATTTAGGCCAAGTAGTTCATGAACACTTTTTTCCGACAACATCGCAAGATAATGAACAAAAGCAGACTCAATTCCAAACTTCAAAGAATTAGGTAGCTCCAGATCATTTAAAAAATCAATCAAGTGCTCTAGACATGTAATATTTCCAGGACCTGCATCGAGAAATTTTTTAAAAGAGTCTTTAATTAATATTTCATCCTCATTATAGCGGCCATTAAATGCCACTTCTCCCATCGCAAGAATAGGATGAGATTTTGCTTCTACTACAAAATTTTTTTTACAATTTGTACTACCTCTAGAAATGGCCCAATTCTCTTTTAGTGGCAGAACGATCTCTTTTAAATTCCAATGAAGCATAGACAAACAACAACTTTTTTTGCTTTAATCTTTATTATTATAAAAAGTATCTCATGCTTTATTTTTTTAAAAAGTCTTTTTTTAAAATGGATGAAATTACCCATGGCAAAATTACTCGTTCATCTGGCCATTTTCCTTTTTGTTCAACAAGTTTTTTTGGGAACTGATAATTTTTTGGCCCATCTACTTTTTTTCCCTTTTTTACTACTGGGATTTTTTGTATATAAAAAAACTCCTTCATATTTTAAAATTGATGATTTAAGTAAAAAGTCCTGTACTATTTTGGCCATCATTTTACTACTTTTAATCTCAATTAGGAGTGGCCAAGTAATAAGAAAAGTAAATCAAGAAAACATAAAAACTGAAGATATCGCTCGGGTTTATCATGACTCGATCAATCTTTTATTCGAGCAAAAAAATCCTTATAACTCACCTATTGATTACTATCATGATATTCCTCTATCAAAGGATAGAATTGAAAGTTACTCCAGTGCAAAATATCCTCCACTACAAATGTTTTTATATGCACCTTTTGTCTATCTGAAAGGATTAAATGGCATCTATGTGGGAAATCTCTTTCCATATGTTGGAATGCTTGTGCTTATTCTTTTTTTTGGTAATTTTAAAACAAAAGAGAGTAAATACTTTGCAACAATTCTTTATCTTGGAACTGATTTTATTTTTTATAAAGCATTTAACAAAGGAACCAATGACTTTTGGCCTACATTTTTTTTACTTCTAACAATAATTTATATAAATCAAAATAAATTACAAAAGAGTGGGATTTATCTTGCACTTTCTTTGCTATCGAAGCAATTTCCTGCGGCAATTATTGCATATATGCTACTTCTTCAAAAAAAACTATCACCCGTTATTATTGCAACAATTTGTTTTTTTATTGGCATTCTACCATTTTTCGTCTGGGAGCCTGTCTCTTTTTATAAAAATGTTGTAGAGTTTAATCTCATAAGACCTGCAAGACCGACATCTTTTTTATATTGGATGCCTAATATACTGCAAGCAGCAATACCTCTTTTTGCCATCATAATTATTGGAGTACTGACAAGATATTTTAAAGATATTTTTTCATGGGGAAAAATCTGTTTTGTCTTACTACTATTTATTTCAACTTCAAAAATGTCTCCAGGCAATTATTATATCTGGTTATTTCCATTTTCTATTTTATGGTATGTCGAATTATTAACAATTCATCAATCAAAAAAAGAGAGATTATCTTGATTAACTTTAAACCTCAGGCAGTATTTTTTGACTTAGATGGAACATTGCTAAACACATTGACCGACATAGCGATTAGCATGAATCAAGTCTTAATCGTAAATAATTATCCAACACATGAAATAAATAAGTATAAATATTTTGTTGGTGATGGCTCCCTAGAATTAGCAAAAAGAGTTTTACCTACAAATACAAATGAAGAAATAATTTTTAAAATACAAAGAGAGTATATAAAAGAGTATGAGCAAAGAGATGACATAAGCACTGCTTTATACAATGGAATTGATGAGCTACTATTTTTTTTAAATAAACAAAAAATTCCTGTGATTATTTTTTCAAATAAGGATCACAACTTAGTTGTTGAGTGTCATAAAAAATTTTTAAGTCGCTTTAAAATAGATGCTGTATTTGGTGTAATAAATAATGGTGAAAAAAAACCAAACCCAATCCAGATTGTAGATTATTGTAAAAAAAATAGTCTAGATCCCACAAAATGTCTCTATTTTGGTGATACAAATACAGATATGCAAACAGCACAAAACGCTAATATGTTTTCAATTGGTGTCACGTGGGGATTTCGCACAAAAGAAGAGTTAATTGCTGCTAAGGCAAATCTTGTTATTACTTCTCCAACTCAATTTTTTGAACTAATGCCTCTGGAGCTGAAGTAAGAACAATTTGATCTGGTAATAAATCTAGTGCCTTTAAAATCTCTCCTTGATAAAGAAGCTGGGCCCCCTTTTTTGCATCGGTAAAAGGAAATAGCTTTAAAATATTATCCGATAAGGTCGGTAGATAAGAAGAAAAAAGTGCTCCTAAAACCAATATGTAAACCGACGCATAAGCAATTGTTTCTTTTGCTTCATCTGGTGATGTTTTAAACTGAGTCCATGGGGCCTTGACTGTAATAAAATTATTGGCCTCTCTTCCAATACTCATAACATCTTCAAGCCCTCTTCTAATTTGATACTCTTTTAAATCTTTATGATGAGAAGCAATCATCTCTTGTAATTTTTTACTCTCATCACAAGTAAAAAATTTGGCCAAAATATTTTTTTCAATACCATCAGGCCAATTTTTATGCCAAAACTTAAGAGTGCGATTTACCAAATTTCCAATATTATTTGCAAGCTCGCCATTTACTCTTTGACCAAATTGCTCCCAAGTAAAACTAGAGTCCGAATTTTCTGGAATAATTGAGATTAAATAATATCTTAAAGCATCTACCCCAAAGCGATTTACAGCGTCTAAAGCGTCAATATAGCAACCTGATGATTTTGAAAATTGCTTACCATCTAGTGTTAAATATTGATTGGCCGGCAAGTCTGTCACTGGATTTACTTTACCAGATGCCATAGACATCATAGGAAAAATCACCGCGTGAAAAATAATATTATCTTTTCCAATAAAGTTTACAATTCTTACATCATCGTTTTTCCACCAATCTTTCAAATAATCATCTTTTGAACCACTCTCTTTCAAATGCTCTTTTAGATTACTAACATATCCGATTGGAGCATCAAACCAGACATAAAGTTTTTTACCTTTTGCTTCAGGTAGCGGAACATCAATTCCCCAATCAAGATCTCTACTAATAGCTCTATCTTTTAGGCCATCTTTTGTTAAAGAATCAACGTATGGATAAACAGTGTTTCGCCAAAATGATTCCTTGGTTTTAAACCACTCTCGAAATTCATTAGAAAATTTAGAAAGTAGCAAATAGTATTGCGTAACAGTTACCTCTTTTATATTTTTACTACCACATATTTTACAAATAGGATTTTTTAATCGACTTGGCTCAATCCAAAGTCCACAATTTGGACACTCATCTCCCCTTGCATTTGGATAATCACACTCATAACAAGTTCCTTCCACAAAGCGATCAGGAAGATGATTTTTGCAATCATTACAATAAAGCTGCTGATCATCTTTAGGTGCTATATACCCTTTTTGATGTAAAAGATTAAACCACTCGAGAACCTCTTTATGATGATACTCTTTCGATGTTTGGCCAAAAAAATCAAACTCCACCTGATATTTAAAAAAAAGTTCTTTATCCTCTTTGTGCCACTGATCAACATAGCTTTGATAATCAATCCCTTGCTTTTTAGCATTTAACATAATGGCCACACCATGTTCATCTGTTCCACAAATATACTTTACAGTATTACCCATCATGCGAAGATGCCGAGTAATAACATCGGCCGGTAAATATGCCCCTGCTAAATGACCAAAATGTAATTGTCCGTTTGCATAAGGAAGTGCTGAAGTAATCAAGTATTTCATAAATAACCTACATCTTTTAAAAAATTGTACGCTTGAAAAGTAAATTGCAATATGTGTATACTAGCAAAAAAAAATCGATCCGAAATCAATAAATTACTATTGCTTAAAAAAAAAGGAAATATTCGTTGTTTTCTCTATCAGAACTAAATGACCAACAAAAAACCGCGGCCCAAACAATAAAAGGGCCTGTTTTAATTCTTGCAGGAGCTGGCTCTGGAAAAACCAAAACCATCACCTACCGTATTGCAAATATGCTTTTAAACCATAATATCGATCCAAGAAGCATTTTAGGTGTGACTTTTACAAATAAAGCAGCTACCGAGATGAGAGAAAGGGTTATGAGTCTGGTATCTTTAGAAAAAGCAAAAGGAATAACTCTTTCAACATTTCATTCGCTTGGTGTACAAATTTTAAAAAAAGAGATTACAAAACTTGGGTATCAAAATAATTTTACCATTTATGATACCTCTGACCAAATGGCCATTTTACGAGAAGGTGCCAGACACTTTAAAGATAATAAAAACTTCGATTTAAAAATTATACTTTCAAAGATTAGTTTTTTAAAAAATAACGGTGTTGAACCAGTAGAATTTGGTGACTCTAAGTTTTTTGATCCAGAGAGTGCTTATGATCATGCAACTCACTATTGCTATCAATTTTATCAAGATAAACTAAAGTTTTGTAATGCAATTGATTTTGATGATATTTTATTTTTAACGTTGAAACTTTTTGTAAAATACCCAGAAGTAGCAAAAAACTATTCGCAGCGTTTTAAATATATCATGATCGATGAGTATCAAGATACGAACACACTACAATTTAATATTGTTTTAAACCTAACAACAACCCATAATAATTTATGTGTCGTTGGTGATGACGATCAATCAATTTATATGTTTCGCGGAGCAGATGTTACAAATATTTTAAATTTTGAAAAAAATTACCCAGATGCCAAGGTCATAAAACTTGAACAAAATTATAGATCAACAAAAGAGATTTTAGATCTCGCAAACATTGTAATTAAGGCGAATAAAACAAGAAGAGACAAAGAACTTTGGTCTACAAAAGTAACAAATAAAAAACCACTTTTATGGGCCATGGCCGATTCTTTACACGAATCACAAGTTGTAATTGAAGATATTGTAAACTTGAAAAAAAATGGAGAAAAATTAAAAGACATCGCCATCTTGTATCGCAGTAACAATCAAGCTCCGGCCATTGAAGATCAACTTAGGATCAATAATATCCCTTACAAAATGATCGGTGGCCAAAAATTTTACGATAAAAAAGAGGTTAAAGATTTAATCGCCTATATGCAATTAATCGCTAATCCTTTCAGCGATCAAGCATTAAGAAGAATTATTAATGTTCCTGCAAGAGGTATTGGCCTTGCAACTTTAGAAAAATATCTTGAACTGCAAAAAGAAAATAAAAAATCTCTTTTTTTAAATATGGAGCAAAATCCAAGTATTGATCCAAAAAAGAGAGAACTTATTCAAACATTTACTCGTCTAATTAGAAAATATTCTGCAATTATAAAACCAGGCAATCTAACATCTGGTATTGAAGCGCTAATAGAAGAAATTGGGTTTTATAATTATATTGCTAAAGAGTATAGTGGAAATTTAAAACAAGCAGAGATAAAAAAATTCGATGTTATGCATTTTATTGCTGCTGCCTCACGATTTGAATCCCAATTTAAAAGTGAAGCAACCTTATCTAATTTTTTAGAGATGGTACTTTTAATGGATTCTCAAGATAATCCAGATGAAGATGAGGCAAAAGAAAAAACAAATGAAGTTGTAATGATGACACTTCACTCATCAAAAGGTCTCGAGTTTAAAAATGTTTATCTTATTGGGGTTGAAGAAGAGATTTTACCACATAAAAGAACGATTATCGAAGATCTTGACATCGATGAAGAGTGCCGACTTTGTTATGTGGGAATTACAAGAGCAAAAGAGCGGCTAATTATGACTTACTGTAAAGAACGAACTCTATATGGGAAACAGATTCCAAGATATCCATCACGTTTTATTGAGCCTCAAGGAGCAAGAGCTTTTTATATCGAACAGGATCGCACAAAATTTGGCCATATGAGTAAAGAAGAAGCTCAAAATTATCGGCAAAACTTTTTTGGTAACTTACTTGCGGATCTAGATAAGGAGTAATACATGTCACAAATGGCAATCGAAGATATCGTGCTGACGAACAAGTATCTTAGAGTAGATTCAAATGTCGATGAGTTAATTAAAAGCATTGAAACTTTGGGTATAATTAATCCTCTTGTTGTGAATAAAAAAAATGAGCTTCTAGCTGGAGGACGAAGGTTAAGTGCTGCAAAGAAATTAGGACTATTAAAAGTTCCTGTTGTTATTGTTAGTAAAAACAGTCTGGAAGAAGAGCTCATCTCTCTTGATGAAAATTTAATTCGTATGCCTCTAAGTGATATTGAATTTGAGAGTTGTTTAAGAAGGGCCAAAGAGGTCTACGAAGAGCTGCACCCAACAGCAAAAACCTTTAAAGAAGAACAAGAAGAGGGTGAAAACACTCAAGATCAAGATAAGGAAGAATCATTTTGTCAGTACTTCTCTCAAAAAAGTAATATCGGCAGAAATATAATAGCTCGTGCAATTGAAAGAGATATGAATAGCTCATTAAAAGTAAAAAAAATGCGGGCCCAAAAAGAGCTAAATACCTCACAAACAAACCACTTAATAAAATTAAGCAAAAAAGATCAAGATGAGATTTTACCATATATCATTGATGCTCCAAAACCAAAAATTAAAGATATAATTAAAGAAGTAATCGATGGTGGAACACAAAAAGCAATTGATACTATAGATAGTATGCCGGAAATTTCAAAAGAGTTTTATGATCTAAAAAATAGCTGCAAACGATTAAAAAAAGTTTGTACAAAAATCATGGCAGAGCAACTAGACTTTGAAAAAAATGACGAAATGGACGAGATTTTTAAGGCCGTTTATGATTGTAAAAAAATTCTCAATGAAGTTTTGGGAAGGTATAATTAAATTTCTAAATACAATCTACTAAAGCTCTTCGCCTTCAGGAAAGCAAGCTCTTGCGGTATACTTTAAGTTTTTTAAAAGAATAGTTCTAGCGCTAAAAAATAACGCAGAGGTTTTATTGTTTTATTTTCTAAAATACCTTGCCGCAGGCCCACGCCCTCTTAAAACAATCTGCTTTCCTAATACCAAGTGCTTTAAAATAAGAGCTGCTGATGACCTAGGAATACTTGTTTCACTAACGATCTGCGAGATCGACCAATTGTCTTTTTTTAAAAAAAGCTCTTTAATTTTTCGAGTAGAAGCATTTTCATAATCCACCTCTTGATCTTTTGCTATTTTTGCAACAGTTCTAGGTAAAATACACTTGATATAATTTCCACCATCAATAATTATTGGATTTTCTAATTGGCTTTTTTTGTACTCAGCAAAAATTGTAACAAATCCGGAACCTAACTTTTCAATAATTCCTAATTCAAATAACACTTTTGATATCGCGTGATTTCTAATATAAGTTACGCCATTGCCTAGATTCGATACGTCTATAGGCCCAGGAAAACCTCCTGGAGAAAAAATTTCTAATCGATCCGTATAGATAGCAATTTTAATTGGTCCTGCAATAAAATAATTACGATGAACAATGGCATTTATCAAAGCTTCTCTAATTGCCAACTCTGGAATTTCTAGTTTTTCAATCCTTCTTGTACCCTTTATCGTATAACTCTTACTTAAATTATCGATTATAAATTGATAACTTTTATCTAATTGCTCAAAAAGATTTCCATTGCACACTATTGATGCAATAGCGTTTCTCCCGGAAGTTCCTTTAAAATTAGAACACAAAATAAAAGATTCTGGTAAATATCTATTTGGAGATTTTCCAAATAGTAAATTTCCTGCAATTGTTAAATAACTTTGAGTATTATCTTTATAAATCAGGCCATAACTTTGTAGTAGTTGTTCATTAGAAAATTTATCTTTGGAAAATTTTCTACTCTTTAAAAAACTTTCAACCTTACTTACATCTAAATCCTTTAAAGATGTAAAATATTGTGGTGTTTCATCAAGAAAGACTCCCCGTCCTAGCCACTCTAGTTCTCGTATCGTATTTTCGTCTGCATGGAGAGTACTTCTTCCGGCACGAATATAAGTTCCATCTTTTATTCCCTTACTTGTTATAAAGTAGGGCTTTTGAATTCCTCGAACAACCTCAATAATTAAAAGATATTTATTTTCAATTTGTTGGGAATAAATTTGAGGCATAATATTTGGAGTAACACTTTCATAAATCATTTTATGAAGATACTCCATTTTTTCTTGCAAAATACTTTGTGCAACACCAATTATTTTTTTTCTATTATCAACACCAATAATCAAACGCCCTCCAAAACCGTTTGTAAATGCAACTATAGTCTTTATTATGTGCTGATTTTGAGGAAAGTCAGATTTGTACTCTATTGATTGCGACTCATCTGGAAGATCTATCATAATAATTGCTCCAAGAAACTTATAACTATCTTTAGTTAATATTATCATCTAAAATCATCTAAAATCATCTAAAATCATCTAGAGAACGTAACTACTCAGCTACTTTTACTGTAGGTCGTTGCATTTTTTATTTTTAGTTATGAAACTAGGGTAAAAAATAACGCAGAGGTTTAATGAAACCGACCTAGCTATTTTATGAGCTATTTTATGATTTAGGGCAATTTTTGCCCACTCGTTCAAGCTCTTTGATATATGAGAAAATAGTAGTGCCTTTGTCTTTGTTGGAAAAAAACATGATTACAGAGAAAAATTTTACAGATACCGAAATCTTTATTCAAAAAAATCAATGCGCCCTGGGTGATATTTGCACTTGGCAAATGCAAAACGATTCTTTAGATCAAATGTCTCCAGACTTTTACCATCATGGTAAATATGTGAGGTTTGATTCTAAAGTCAACATGCAAGACATTGTTAGATTAGAAACGTCAGAACAATTCACTATAAGAGGTCACTTAGTGCAAAGTATTGAGGTCTTGCCAGAGGCACGGACCAATATTGCGGCCAGTAGTGATAAAATTATTTCTATCTTCCTAAATCATTATACAAGTAAAGCGGCGCCACTTATTTTAGAAGATGATGAGATGATGATTTTTGAAGATCGAATTCGTATCAATCAAAAAAAGATGGATATCGAATTCATATTTCGTTTTATCAAAGGCCATATAATAATTACAAAAGTGGAGATCGCTCTATGACTCTTACAGAAAAAGAGAAAAAAATGTTAAAAATTGCGAGACAAATGCTTCGCGATGGGACCGCAGTACGAGGGAAATCAGGCATTCCTCCGCTTAATTTATGCGAAGATTTAAAACAACAAATCTGCTCTCATATCAATATAATCCAGCAACATGAACATTGGTCTAGAGCGAAGTTGGCAAATATTTTAGATATGACTGATTCGCAAGTTATGAGAATGCTTGCGTACCACATTGAGCTATTTTCATTAGATTTTTTAGTTGAAAAATTAGAACGTCTCTCACAACACTCTACTAAAGCAAAAAATAAAGTTAAGCGACTTAAAGCGGCGTAAAAATCCCAAACGGTATTTTTAATAAAAACGATCTGGCCATTTTCTTTGTTTGTAACAAAGTTTTAATGTCGTTTAAAACCTCATCAGATGTTTTATTCCATGGAGTTCTTCCTGCGTTTCTATGCTTTACTCCAAACATTCCAGCTTCTTTTATTCTTTTTATTATCCGTTTAGCTTGAGAGTACGATTTATTAATCAAAATAGAAAACTCAACTATAGACAACCGATTGTGAATAACTTGTAGCGAAAGTTCATACGTTTTTTGCTCTTTATCACTCATAGTAATTACTCCCATAACCTATTAACTCCCTAAAATAATTATGAAGATATAGGTTAAATAAAAATTAACGATGGGTCATAATCGCCGGGAAATAATATCCTCTTGTCTTGAATAATAAATTTTTGAATGAGGTAAGCTCCAGTATTGGGAATTCGAATATTCATATCAATCCCAGATAATTTGGGAATTTTACTAGAATGGATAATCCACGGATCAAATAATTCTATATCTAAATACCTTAGTGGTTGAGCATTAATCCCTTCCTGTATTTCTGTTATAACCTGCTTTTCTCCCTTGCTTGTATATTCGCTTCCAAACATTGGACATAAAAACTCAATTTCAAAATTGGTATTAGATAAAATAAATTTTGTAATAACTTTATTTTCTACTGATCTATACTCTACCTCAAATCCTTGCGCTTTCAGTTCCTCTATGATTTTTTTATTTACAATAGTTACTTTTCTCGATGTTAATATATCAATATCTTTTGTGGCCAAAATTCCAAGCGGACTATTTTGACAGTAATCATGATATTCGTAGAGCGCATTGGCAATTCCACCAATAATAACAATATCCTTATTATAATCTTTTAAAGCTATTAGAAGTTTTTTGAAAGTATCGTAAAACTCCTGATCAATTTTTAACTCATCCACTCATGCCTACTGAAGTGCTTCATTAAAAATTTTTCATAAATATATTCAGCTTGCTCTTTTCCTCGACCTCCCAAATATAAAACATCCAAGAGCAGTTGAATCGGATCAGCTATATTCATCTCGCGATGACTTTTTGCAATCTTTAAAACGGGATAATCATTTTTATGCAAAATCATGCGAATTCCATCTTCTAAACTTTCAGAAGGACGAAGCTTCATTCTCTTTGCAAATTGCTCTAGCATTTCATTATCATTGGCATCTGCATGGAAAATCACTGATTGATTATTTGACCAAGAGAGATCCATTTCACGGCATGCCAAATGACCACTCATGACGATCTTAAATTCTTTTTGAAAACCAAAACTCATTTCATGAAACATATCAAAAGATTTTCTACGCCATGACTCAATGGACTCCATGGGCCTTATTGGCGATAGGCACAGATCTTCTTTTCTTGCTGATAAATAGTTGGCCTCCCACATATCAAATAATCGTCTTAAATTTTTAAAGCGATAACTAAAATCATCAATCACAAGATATTCGTGATCTTGCAAAATCTTCAAAAAGTTAAAACAAGAACTTTCACTAACTTCTGAAACTTTTGAAAGAATTTTGTAATCATAAATCTTTCGATTTGGACCTAATGGCCATATACGCCCATAAAATCGCCCCTTCATCTCTTGGTTTAAATCATTTAGTAGAAGGCATTTTAAAAGCCATTACTGAATGGGAGAAAAAGATAGTTTTTGCCTTAATTCACGATTTCTGGATCGAATTTTATTGGGATACTCTGATCTAATCATAATCATTTGATCGACTATTCTTCCTTCAACATTACCAACCAACCGTCCATTATCATCAATCATAATCCAATTAAAGTTTAGATTTTCATATCTCTCAAAGAAATAAAGGGCATTGTCTAAGAATGATTCGGATAGCTTCCTCTTAAGAACTCCTACTAATTTTTTTGTATTAAAAATTGATCCATATGAAGTTGACCGTATTCGATGATTGCTTTTCTTTTATTACAATTTGAGCATAGTATTTTTAAATTATTAGTCGTAGTAGCGCCACCTTTAGCAAAACTTTTTTGGTGATCATACTCTAAAAAGAAGATAGAGCCGCAGTTGGTGCATGACTTGTTAGATTTATTGTAAACTTCACGTTTTATACTTGCAGGAATATAGCGAGTAGTTCCAGAACTACTCGGAGTTGATATTTTAGTTTCGGGACTACTTTTTATAATTGTAGTAGATGTTTTCTTTTCACGCGCCTTTTTTATAGCAAACTTTTTTGCCTCAATTTTTTTGATAGCATCGTCAAGGACTTGATCAAGTAGATCAGATGTTTCAAGATTTGAATTTGAATGAGCAAGTAGGCCCTTTAGTTTTTTAATTTTATCCATTGTGGTTTTTTTTAGAGTGATATTTAAACGAACTTCATTAAAGGATTCTACAATTATCTCTTTTTTTGCAACTTCTTTATGAATTCCTAACTCCTCTTTTTTTGTTGCTAGAATATTTTCAACCTCTTTTTTTGACTTGTCTTTTATTTGAGCCACAATCTCTTGTGAATTTACTTTTATATTTTTCTTTTCACTGGCGCGTAAAAAATCAGACATAAGATTTATTGTTGATAGATTAAGATTACCGCTTGCCAGCTCTTTTTTAATCTCTGGAATTTTTTTGGAAGTTTTCATAGCATCAATTCTGCGGTAGGCCTCGTCGCGAGAATATCCAAGTTCATACACACAGTACTCAAAAAGTGAGGGGTATTTAAGATCGCTAAAAAGTTTTCTTTTTGAAATCTCTTCTAAATGTTCTATAACTTTTAATGTTAAATTCTTTTCTTCTTTAACTAGTTTTTTTGTATTTAATAAAAGCTCTCGATCGCTCAAAACGTTAATATTCATCGAATGTTCCCTTGTTTTTATTTTTTTTAATTTATATCATTTTTTGCGCAATTAAACAAATCAAGACAGATGTAAGATTTTTGTTTTGTAGGGCGATCCAAGAATTAAACAGCACAATAAAATCCTAAAAACGACAATTAAAAAGCAAGTATATTTAATGTTTAAACTTTTTTTTAAAAAACAGAATAAAACGTTTTATATCGCAAATAAAAGCTAAAAAAATATTTTTAAAAAATTTCTAACACCTGTTCTTTTTTTAAAAAAATAGTTCCAGAACTAAAAACCAGCAAAGATACAAAGGAGTATCTTTAATGTGCGCTGAATGCTTGACAAGGCGGCAATAAATCTATGACGCAGGCATGTAAAATTTGCT
>CAZCDT010000062.1:0-17894 GCA_964497525.1 uncultured Bacteriovoracaceae bacterium | reverse complement strand
TGTCTGAATC
Organism: uncultured Bacteriovoracaceae bacterium; assembly: GCA_964497525.1. Classification (GTDB taxonomy): domain Bacteria; phylum Bdellovibrionota; class Bacteriovoracia; order Bacteriovoracales; family Bacteriovoracaceae; genus CAZCDT01. Next base: position 17,884 of record CAZCDT010000062.1, on the reverse strand, counting down.
GTCATTTTGCTTCCTCGTAACGATCTCAAATGCAAAACCTGGGTTAAAAGATTTAGTTAAAAAAAGGGCCTTTTCAACATTAAGGCCCTTTTTTTTATAAACAAGATGTTTTGTATACCAAGGAAACACGTGATGTGCAAAAAGCGGCGATAAAACGCACTACATCTCCGGAGTATTCCAAGTTCTTTTAAATAAATTCCGAGATTTTATAATATCAGCAACAACTGGTGGAACATACTGCTCCCAACCGGTATCATCTTCTTGAATCATGTGCAGTACTTTTCTTGAGTAGATATGCTGATATTCTGGATTATACTTTTCTAAATCCTGAAAATATCTATTCTCTAATAAATACTCTTTTAAATGCTTGAGGTGCTCTGGAACTTGCAAAGTTTTCACTGTCAAAACTTTTTTACTCTCTTCATCAAAAGTTGGATAGACAAAAACTCTTGTCATATTACCAAACATAAGTCCCAACGCCCCTAAAAGGCCGGTATTCATATTTACATATCTGCTTTCATCAAGAATTTCTCGAACTCCAGGAATTCCTAAAACAAATGCAATCTCTCTATTTGTCGATTTCATCAGATAATTATTGAGAGAATAAAAATTATCATAATTAGTTATCATCACGCGTTGATTTAAGGCAGATAAAATATCTACTCTTTCTAAAAAGTCATGATTATCAACAACGCCATTACTTCTTAAAGAGTGCATACTTATTTCTGCCAGAATAATTATATTTTCCTTCTCTTTTTCTCCATATGTCTTAACGATATAATCAGTAAATTCCTTAACACTACTTTCTAACATGTCAAAATTTATATATGTTGGTGGCCTAAAACTTCCTCTAAGAAGCAAGATATGTTTTTTATATAAAACATCTGCCGCTTGTAAAATTTGTCCTTGGGCATCAAACATTGTCACATCAGTAATACCTTGCTTAACAAGCTCTAGATTAAAAATTCTACTATCAATACCACAAAAAGCATTACCATCGATTTCAATCATGTCGATTTCAATACTATCTCTGGTTAAATTATCCATTAGCGATTTTACAAATTTTGCATGATCGTGGGCATAATTAAAACAGGCGTGGACAAGATTTGTTCCTAAAATACCCACGGCCTCTTGCTGAGTAATATTTTGAGTATCAAACATATTTATATGAATAATTATTCTACTTGGTTTGGCCTTAACTGCATGCTGAAATTTCACTCCAAGCCAGCCATGACATGGCTTAGTGCCCTTATAACTTTTTGCCGAAACAGTGTCACCAAATGCAAAAAACTTTGTTCCTGGGGGACGCTTACTCTCTAGAGTTTGTACGACTAAATCATATTCACAATCAATCATTTGCCTTAATCGACCTCTAGATACATAACGACCATCTGGAGATTTTCCATAAATTGTATCACTTATTGTCATATCATAAGCAGAAAGAGCACGTGCAATTGTTCCCGCAGCAGCTCCTGCTCTAAAGAAGTTTCTAACAACTTCTTGACCTGCTCCGATTTCTGCAAAACTACCATAAATGGTATCATCTAAATTTATTTCTAAAGCTTTTTGAATTGGCGATAAAACAGGATTAAATGCCATAAACCACTCTCCTAAATCAAAACTTGCGATGAATATTTTTATCTAGCTTACTACTCTAAATCTCTTTTTAAAAGTGCAAACTCTTTTGCAAAGTAACTCAAAATAATATCGGCCCCAGCTCTTTTTATTGAAGTTAAACACTCAATCATTAACGGGTCATGATTAACCCATCCCTGTAAACTTGCGGCCTTAATTAAAGAATACTCTCCACTCACATTGTATGCTGCAATCGGTAGTAAAGATTTTTCTTTTAAGCGATAAATCACATCTAAGTATGAAAGAGCTGGCTTAACCATTAAAATATCCGCACCTTCTTTGGTGTCTAATTCCATCTCTAAAAGCGCTTCTTTGGCATTTGCATAGTTCATTTGATAGCTTTTTTTATCACCCTTTTTTGGTGCAGAATTTAAAGCATCGCGAAAAGGCCCATAAAAATTAGAAGCGTACTTTGCCGTATAAGACATAATCGAAACATCTTTAAAATTATGTTCATCAAGAGATGATCTAATTGCTTTAATCCGACCATCCATCATGTCACTTGGGCCTAATATATCTGCCCCACTTTGGGCCTGAAGTAGCGCCATCTTTACAAGTATCTCGATTGTCTGATCGTTTAAAATTTCTCCTGTTTTTGCGTCGACAAGTCCATCATGTCCATCACTTGAATATGGATCAAGAGCAATATCTGTCATAACCATCATTTCTGGAATTTGATCTTTTATCTTTTTTATCGTTGTTAAGTAAAATGAGTTAGGATTTAGGGCCTCTTTGGCCGATGGATCTTTTTTTGATTCACTTACAACAGGGAATAGTACAACGCCTTTAATCCCAAGTTTAAATAACTCTTTGATCTCTTTAAGTAAAAGATCAGGGCCGAAACGAAACTGCCCTGGCATTGCTAGAATTTCTTCTTTTTGCCCATCTTTTTCTGTCACAAAAAGTGGTGCAATCAAATCATTTACACCCACTTTGGTTTCTTCAACAAGGGACCTGATTGCTGCAGACTTTCTGTTTCTTCTTGGCCTAATTAATGTCATACACAACTCTTATTAGCTAAATTTTTATAAAATTATTGTTCAATAATATAAAACTTTAACTATAATTTATATAGCTATGATGATTTTTAAAATCTTTCTCATTTATTTTTTATTTTTATCAACTTCTTTTGCCCAAGAAGAAATAGGTCAACAAACAGTTATAGAAGGAGCAGATCTTCGCAGAAAGTGTGATTTTTTAATGAACAAAAGAGAAGAAAAGATTGCATATAAAAATAAACTAAGAATTTTATTAAAAAAAAATGAAAAGATTTTAGATGCTGCACCGACCCACAAAAAAGTATCACGTACCAAATTGATGAAACAAAATATTATTTTAAAACATAAGCTCGATTTAGCGATTGATGAAATTAAAAGACAAAATGAAGAAATTATTAAAAGGGGATGCCCCCCGATTTCACTAAATTAGAGAATATCTACCTATTAATAACCTCTGGCGACCATCCCTTCTGCAAGAGATGTCTCACTATACTTTTCTAAAATTTTTACAATCGCAAAATCTGGAGCTGATTGATAGACCACTCCACTTGCAATTAACTGATTTTCTCCAAAATAGCCGCTTTTAAAAAAATCAATTCGCATCCCCTTCTCTACTGTATCAGAAAGACCCTTATCTATTTTTACAAACTTTCCTCTTGGAGAAACTTGAATAATAATTCCTTCAACATCGTACTCTTTAAACTTTGATAATTTTTTTTCTAAAACAGATACCTTTTCTTTTTGCCAAATACACTCAAAAGAGAGCTCTTGATATTTATCAATCGATGTTCCGCTTGCAACTTGTAAATACTTTAATCCAAATTTTAAATTTGAAACTTTAAAATTAGCACCAACATAAGGCGCAACCATTGATCGATTTATACTATTATACATCATTGACCCACTATACATTAAAGGTTTTTGGGCCGGATTTAATGTATACTCATCCCCATCAGCACTATAAATGCCTAAAACACCTAAATAGGGTGTTATTTTGTTAAATTTATGAGCAAGCTCTAGATTATAAACCACCTCATCGCTTAAATGATCTGGCATAACTTTATATCCAACGCGCGCAGATAAAATATTTTTCTGAGAAAAAAGATAAGTAAGACTTGGAGCAATTGTTACCTCTTTGCCATCATCGCCTAAAACAAGTGTATCTTTTTGATAAACACTCGTCGCATATCTTTTGTTGCTATAAAAAGTATTTTTAAACTCTAAAGATAGAGCATAGCGCAATTTTTTATATGGTAAAAAGGCATACTTTAATCCAACAAGATAAGACTCAAGTCCTTGCGAAGTAAACACCGCATCACCTGGCAAACGAGAAATTTCTTCTGCAGTTCTACCATACTCATTTTGTCTATACTTTAAATTAGCATACAGATCAAAAGAAGGCCCAGCTCCATATCCAAAATATAGATCTGCCTCTTGTCGTCTAAAATAGGAGTTATCTAAAAAAGAGAGTTCCTGCCCTGTAACGTCATACATCGAAAGAGAATCAAGATAACTATACTTAAATCCAATTTCTAATGCCTTTTCTCCTATGGGCTCTGCATGGCCGATATAGTTTGAGGCATTAGTTTTTTTTCTTAAATAATCAACACTCTCCCAATCATCCTGAGAAAATAAAGCTGATGTCATAAGAAAAGAAATAACAATATAGAGGATTTTTAGCATAAAAAAGATACTACTTTTTTTCTGCAAACAAATTGGCCGTTTTTCCACCAATTTCGCTACGAACAATTTTCATTTTTACGTTATTATCAATTTCTAGCGTCACAACTTTTTCAGTCATACCTACAATTTTTCCAATAATTCCTGATTTTGTAAAAACCTCTTCGCCTTTCTCAAGTTTTTTTAACATCTCTTGCTCGGCCACTCTCTGCTTTTGAGCTGGACGAATCATTAAAAAATAAAAAATAACCAAAATAATTAAAAATGGAGCAATGGTTACAAAAAATCCTGGTTGCGGAGGTACTGCTGCTGGAGCTGTTTGAGCGAAGGCCGTAGAAAAAATAAAATTAAACATGATTCATTCCTTTTGTAATATCTTAATTCCAAGAATTAGAAGTATAAAGGTTATAAAATTCTTTGTAATAATCGTCAAATTTTTGCTCGATAATAGCATTTCTTATCTCATTTACCATCTGTTTATAAAAATAAAGATTATGATATGTTACAAGCATTGCAGAAAGAATCTCTTCGGAGTGATAAAGATGCCTAATATAGCCTCTACTATATTTTTGACACACTTTACACATACAGGTCGGATCAGGAGGTAACTTATCTAGCTTAAAACGCTCTTTTTTTATATTTAAAGGCCCATGTCTTGTCAAAAATTGGCCATTTCTTGCATTTCTGGTTGGTAATACGCAATCAAACATATCGAGACCATTTTTGATACCTGTTAAAATGTCTAAAGGAGTTCCAACACCCATCAAATATCTTGGCCGATCTTGAGGCATTAAATGCACAAACTCTTTGCAAAGTTCAATCATTTCTAAATTCTTCTCTCCAACAGAGAGACCACCAACAGCATATCCAGGGAAATCGAGTTCCTTTAATCTTTCTAAACACTCGATACGCAATTTTAAATTGAGTCCCCCCTGCACAATACCAAATAATTTTTGATGCTCTTTTAGCTCTACACTTTTACATCTCTTTGCCCAACGAAGGGTTAATTCCATGCTGGTTTTTAATATCTCATCAGTTGATGGAAGTGCAGGGCACTCATCAAAACACATTACAATATCACTTCCTAGAGATCGTTGAATCTGCATAGATTTTTCTGGAGTAATTAAGTGATAAGAGCCATCAAGATGCGATTGAAAAACAACACCCTCTTCGCTTTTTTTACTAATATCGGATAAAGAAAAAACTTGATAACCACCAGAATCTGTAAGTATTGCTCTATCCCAAGACATAAACTCATGTAATGATGAAAAACCTGTTTCAATTAATTCATGCCCTGGACGAAGATACAGATGATAGGTGTTTCCTAAAATAATTTCAAAGCCAATCTCTTTTAAAGAATCCTGATCAATCGCCTTAACTGTCCCTTTGGTTCCAACCGGCATAAATACTGGAGTTTTTATTACACCATGAGATGTGTGTAGCTCGCCGGCCCTTGCTTTTTTATCTGTTGCAGACAATGTAAAAAAATTTATAGACATGATCGACATTTCCTCAGTATTAACATGGCATCGCCATAGGAATAAAAACGGTATCTCTCTTTTATCGCCTGTTCATAAATCTGTAAAAGCTTTTCTCTACCAATTATGGAAGAAACTAACATTAAAAGCGTTGACTTTGGTAGATGAAAATTTGTTATAAGCCCATCAATACTTAAAATCTCTTTCCCTGGATAAAGAAAGATATCTGTCTGATAAACTTTATTTGCTTCAAATTTTTCTATAGTAATATTTTGCCAAATTGACTCTAAAGTGCGAAGAGCTGTTGTTCCTACACAAAATATTTTTTTCCCACTTTGTTTGGCCAATAATATTTTCTTCCAATTATTACTATCGATAAAAAACTCTTCATGATGCATTTTATGATCTAAAATATTTTCACTTTTTACTGGAGCAAACGTCCCCATGCCAACATGCAAAGTTACATAAGAAATATCGATATTTTTTTTCAGTAAACTATCTAGTAATTCCTTGGTAAAATGAAGGCCTGCAGTTGGTGCGGCAACGGATCCTATATTTTTTGCAAATACTGTTTGATATTGCTCTTTATCACTGCAATCAGAGACTCCATCGCGAATATAGGTTGGAATTGGAATATTTCCATGCTCTTTAAGATACTCTTCAAGGCCCATCGATAAATTTTCAAACCTTGCAAAAAAAGTTCCATCGCAATTAATACCAGTAATAATCGCCTCAACACTATTTGGTAACAAAAAACGATCACCAATATGTTTTTTGCGCGAACAACCAATCATTACTTTATAACTACCCTCACTACTTGGAATTAGAGATAAAATCATAAACTCGGCCTTTCCTCCACTAATTTTTTTTGCAAAAATTCGTGAGGGAAACACAAGTGATTCATTTAATACAAGAAGTGAGTTTGCAGGTAGTACCTCGCATAGATCAAAAAATTGCTTATGATTAATACTGTTTGCTTGTTGGTTATAAACAAGCAATCGAGAATCATCCCTTTTACTTAAAGGTCTTGCAGCAATTAACTCATCTGGAAGATGATAGGTATATGAGGTTAAAAGTGTATCTTTCATAACTTTATTCTTTCAAAAAGGTTAAAAAATCCCGAGAATTTTAGTATGATAAGGATCATTTTTCCACCTCTTTGATAAAATAAAAAAAATAACATAAAATTATATAGTCAAGTAAAGGATATTATCCTTTCAAATTTGCTCAAGGATGTGCACATGAACTTAACTTCGATCAAAACGTTATCTTTGATAGTCGCTATTTTTATTACAAGTTATTCTTGTAATGATACCAGAAATCGCAGAGCGAATGTAACAGATAGTGCAGAAAATCCAGTCTATACGACCAATTCCACAACGGATGTTAGTACAACAAAAACAGCATCAGGAGCAAACTTTACATCTACAAATACCACGACCTCCACCACAACCCAAGTTGTTGATGCGACATCAGAGACAACAGATAAAACTGTCCTTGGAATCTCCGGATGCACTATTTCTACAGATGGAACAACAAACTTTAAATATCCTTCCAACCATCTGGGAAAATTTAATATCTGTAAAAGCTCACTTCCGAGTTCAACATCTGGAGCTACTGATATCTATATTCAAACTTTAAATAAAATAACTTCTGAAAGGTTGTGTATTCTTCCAACTTATCACACGGGATCTGCGTCTATTTTTATTGGAGAGCCTCGTTGTTTATTTTTACCTGATCCAAAAAAAATATACAAAGTTGATCTATTAAAAAATAGAGTTGGGTATTCTGGTTATAACATCACGGGTGTAATAATGATGAAAGATATTGTTTTTCAATTTCCGGCCCCACTTGGAAGAATGTTATCTGTTGATGCTTATATCGATTGTATTATCACTTTAGATAAAACAGGAAATCCAAGTAAGTGCCAGGCCTTTAACTCTCTTGGACAATTTGTTTATCACACTTTTTAGTTTTTAGAGCTGCCTAATACAAGCTTTCCCTTTCTATACTTATTCGCAAGCTCGCCAGAGCGTGTTGGAAAACCAAGGATAGGCAAAATCTCTTCAGAGACAGAGGATATGGTTTTAAGACACAATACAAAATAAAAGATAGGCCCCTGATCTTTTGCTTCATGACCTTTAACATAAGTTAAAACGGTATCTGAATCTTGATCTTGATAGCTATAAATTTCATCTGGAGAGCTAAGGGTATTTTCCATTAAATGATTATAATCATGAAACTCTTCATATGGAATGTCATCATCTTTACGCTCTCGTAAAAGATTTGCTAAAAACACCGACTTTTTTTGCTCTAACGTATAAAGTAGTTCTTCTCCAACTGGTAATAATTCATCTTCTTTAATCATTGGATTAGTTGAAATTACAAGTGACACATCTTCTTGTTTTTCTCCAATGCGAAACTCATCTATTAATTTTTTTTCATAGCTTGCTGTTACAAGATAAATAAAACTTGGTCTCTTACTAAAAACTTGGCATAGCACGACATGATAGTAACTCTTCGCGTCTTGATCGCGATACTCTCCAATAAAGGAAAATATTTCTTCACCTAATGAGTTTTTTAATTTCCAAATTTCTGAAGGCGTTTTTAATGTATGATTTAAAAGACGTTGATCTTGGATTAAAGATAAATAGTCTTCTTGCTCCAATCCAAGTTCAACTCGAAGGCCTGCTTCAACTTTTTGATAATAAGAAACAATTAAGGAAAAATATTTTTCAATACACTCTTCACTACAAAATCCTCGGGGGAAAGACTCTTCAATAAATAAAAGCTCCCCTAAACCAAGGACGATCTTTTTGCATTGTACACAGTGATATATTGGATTTTTAAAATTCAAAAGCTCATTCCCAAATTAGCAAACAAGGTGTTTCCGTAAAACCCCTTTAACTCCCATAAACGAGCTGCATAAAGACTTGCGTCACTATTTACCTTTTTATCTCGAAAGGTTGCTCCAAGATTAAGTTCTATATTTGAACTCAAAGATAAAAGTAGCGATGGAGAAATTACAGCACATCTGACATTATGATCTAGAGAGTTTGACTCACTCTTTTTTGCTTTTTGCACAAGATAACTATAATACTGAACTTCAAAAGCAATATCACTACTTACTCTATGACCTAAGGCCAGTGTTGTTGTTTGAATTCCTTGATACTCTAACTGCCCGCTCCCTTGTGCTTTTCCAGCAACAGTCATATGGTGTGAAATACCTAAAAGTGTCATGCCAAATCTTTTTGATGTTTCAAGACCAATTACCCAATCATTATGTTTTGAGGCATACTCACTTTTACTTCCAGAAAATGAGAGTCCGCCAATTAAATCAATTCGTGTTTCCAAAGAATCAGACCCAAAACGAAGCCAATTAAAACCGACTTTAGCACTCGGATTTCCTGAATAAAATTTGCCATCTTTTCCGGCAGCATACCAATATCCAAGATTAAAATATAAATCATAAGCTGTAACAACATTTAGCTTCAAATTATACATTGAAACTTTTTTTTCGTCGTAAACATTGCTTGTTTTGGCCTCAATAAAATCGCCTCCCAAAGACACAATATATTTATTTGGCGATGAATTTATAGAAATCTCTTTAGAAGATGTTGATTGCGCCGCTATGTTTTTCCCCAATGCCCGGCCAATTTTATCAGTTCTATTTTCTGATTCATCACTATAATCGACTAGGGCAAAAATATTTATTGAATAAAATAGTGTAGAAATCAAAGAAATTTTTTTTAGCATAAAGATCTCTCCAAAAAACGTTGAGATATAGTACTAAAAAATTATATACCCAAACTATATTTTTTTTCAAACATAATGCCCAAAAAACTTGGGAAAAAGCTGCCACCTCTTATTTTATCTCTACTTTTGTTAGGATTATAGATAGCACTTCGGAGAAAATCATGGGAACAGTAAACCATCACCAAAAAGAGTATTTAAACAAAGACATTGACCCAGAACTTGATTCTTTAATTGAATTAGGTGTTCATGGATTTTATCCTCTATTTGAACATATTAACAAAAAAATAAAACATTTTGCTCCGAGCAAAAATTTAACAAGAAATGAGTATGAGCAGGCGGAAAAAATATTTTCAAGATTAAGAAAACATAAAAGTATTGAACGAAAAAAAAGTATTGTTTGTGACTTATCACCAATTGATCAAGAAATATTCATGGCCCTATTTATACAAAAAGTTGAAGAAAAAATGACGCAAAAAGAAAAAGGTTTGCAGTGAAAGGTACTTTTTTTGCTTTTTTATTTCTTTTTATCTCTACTCCGATCTTGGCAGAATATCGTGCATATATGTATTTAATCAAAAACCATTCTACACAGCAAATGATAGATTTTGAACCATACTATATGACAAGCTCTCTAAATCCAATGGCGATGAAGGCCTACTATGGTAGTGGAAGTCAACTTATCGAACTTGTTAATACTTGGCTATGTCCAGGAGATACGGCAAAAAAAGTGATCTGCTCTCCACCTGAAGAAAAAATTTATGATGCTGTTTTTAATAGCAATGAAGGAGCATAATCTATGAGAATTACCGCAGATGCTCAAAAAGATTTACAGCAAAAAGAAAAAATCAAGCAAAACCTAATAGCAAATAAAGATAAAGAGATTGCTGGGATAAAAAAATATTACGAAAAAAAGGCAATTGACGAGAAAGAGCAAGGTAGACAGCAACTTGTAACAGTAATTGATGAACAACAAAAAAATCTTGCAGTAACGATTAATGATAAGCAGCAATACATGGAAGAATATTTAAAAAAAATGCAGGATGAAAAGACATCTCTAGATAAAAGTCTAGAAAGTATAAAATCAAACAACATTGATAGTATTACTCAGCAACAATTTCATTTTGATAGACGAGCAACCGAATCTCAGGAAGCGAGAAACAAAATTTTACAAGAGATAAATGATAACGCAAAAAGAGAAATTTCTGACTTAAGATCAAAAACCAGTAGCGATCAACAAATAGAAATATCAAAAATTCAAAGAAAAATGGATAGTGGTGCAAGAGAGTTTGATCAAAAATTATTACGTCAGCAAGCTACTCAAGAAAAAGATAATCACATAAAAGAGACTCAATTTGCCCGCACAAAAATTGAGCAGATGAAACAACACGAAGATATGATGCAAGATTTAAAATCGCGCAATGTTAAAGAGCTAGATGTAAGAGACAAAATATTTAAGACACAACTAGAGCAGCAGACCATTAAAAATACAAATAACTTAACTCAAGCACAAAAATCTTTTAATGAGAGATTTGAAAAATTAAAGCAAGAACATCAAGAATTAATAGGACGAATGGGAGAAAAATTTAACAAGGAGATGCAAGCATTAAAAACAAGCTACTCCAAAGAAAAAGATTTATATACCGATAAAACATCAGATCCATTTTATCATATTACAACAATTGAACCTCTGCTAAGCGAAGACGAGAAAAACTATTTTGTAAAACTGCAAGTTCCAGAACATGAAATGGATGGCGTAAGATTATCGGCCAAAGGAAGAAAAATATCTTTAAATTTTACTCGTCGTTTTGAGGATACAATAGAAGACCAAACAGGAAAGAAAGTTTCAAAACGATCTGAATTAATCACTAGAGATATTCCGACTATGGCAATTTTAAACCCACGAGATATTACCCAAAGCTATCAAAACGGCGAATTAATTTTTAAAATCTCGAAACTTTAAAACCAAAATCTGCCGGATATTTTAAAGATGCATTTAGCTCTTCTTTTATAATCTCTACTCTATCAACAAGCGACCAATGTGGTCCCTTGCGGGCCAACGCTTCAACAATCATAAGCTCTTGTGTTAATCCTTGAGCAATAACTAAAACAGTCCCATCATCTAAATTTTTAACCTCACCACAAATCGATGTGGTCTTATCCAAAACATTTCGTTCCATATAGCGACGAAAACCAACGCCTTGCACTCTTCCAAAAACTTTAAATGTCCATAACTGCATTTGCTATCCCTGCTTGAGAATAATCTTATTTAATGCTACCCTTTTTTCTATATGCCAATAAGACCTTATATTATAAATTCTACTGCCATTGTCTATCAAAACAATCTAGGAATCAACATATCTGTTGCTCCGCAAAATAGTGCTCAATTTTTAAATAAAAAAGTTAATCTGCAAGAAAAGTCTCCAATGCAGAATTTTCAAATATTTAAAACCAGAAATTTTATTTTAGAAATGCTACTTAAAGACGAATTTGAAAATGTCATTTTTAAGTTTAAATTTAACACAGATCGTTTTGGATATTCCTCGTTTAAGGTTGAATTACCTGATCATTTGAAAGAGAAAAAGTATTTTATTATCTCTTTTTTGGAACATGGGAATTTAGGCATTACTCACTTTCTAGGTTCAATAGCTCCATTTTTTTTAGATGATCCTTTAAAAATATTAATCTGTGATTTTGATAAAACACTTGTTGATACAAGCTATAAAACCATCTCTGATGTATACAGCTCCTTAACGATGCCTACAAGAAATTTTCCAACAGTAACTGAGGCCCTGTCGTTATTTAAGCAATATATTCACCAAGGCTACAGTCCTTTCATACTTTCGGCCTCCCCACATTTTTATGTAAAATCAATTAATGAGTGGTTACAAGGTAAAGGAATTTTTCCTCTTGGTATTTTTTTAAAAGACTACAGGCAAATTCTTTCTCCTTTTTTTGGCCTTCTTGGACTTAAAGATTTAACCAATCAAGGAGTATATAAACTAACAGGGCTTTTAGAAATTTTACTAATCACTGGAATTCCAAAAAAACTTGTTTTGATGGGAGATAATTTTGAATCAGACCCACTCATTTATCAAATTTTTGCAGAAGTTTTAAACTCAGATAAAACCACAGAAGAGTTACTAACAAAAATTAAACGTATTCCAACATTTTCTTTAACCGATGCCCAATACCTCGCTTTATACGACAAGATATCTTCGATAAAATCACAAAAACAAGATAACGTAGAAATAGAAGTTTTAATTAGAAAAATTCATCAAAACTCAAATATAAATTATGACGAGTTTGATTCTGCAATTTTTAGATATACCTATTTTTAACCTAAATAATATCTTATCGGACTTAATAAAAAAGGATTTGGGGCGCAAAAAGTAGAATATAGCCAACACTTAAAATAAGACCTGTTTTGTGAATACTACTGGCCCTTCTTTGACCAAAACCATCAATTACTTTTTTAGTAAGAGGCAAACAAGAAAAATCAAAACGAATAATTTCTAGATAGATTCTAAATGCCGCAAGAATCATTAAAGTTGTTACAACCGCAGTGTTGCCTGGATCAAAAAGGTTAGTTACACTTTCAAAGATCATTTGCACATACTCCTTTTTACAGGTGAAAAAATGAAAGAAAAAACGGCCGCTTCCCCACCGCATATAGAACTTATCGGCAATATGCAAAAAAACTTTTATACCCTTGGAGAGAGGGATAGAAAAAATTTCCTCTTTTTAAAGGACCATGCCCAAAAAATTGTAAACTCCCCGTGGAACACATTAAATCTCATATCAAAAGAGATTATAAAAAAGAAGCTAACCCCATATAAAAATGAAGATGTAGAGTTTCGATCAATACTAGATAGCTACGCCAAAGGATTAAACATTGACCCATCTGACTTTTACTACAGCATGATCTTTCCAGAATTTTCTTCGTGTGCAAGCAGTTGGCTTCCCGATTTAACAACAACACTTCTTGGCTGTTCGAGTTTTATTTTTCCTGCAAAAGATGGACTTGCTCTTACTCGATTAACCGATGCACCATTTATTGAAAGCTTTGATAAATTTGAACGCACGATTGCCTATTCTTTCAATAATTATAATAAAGTATTCGCGGTTACAACAGCAGGGGTTCCAACTCCTATTTTTTCTGGAATGAGTGATGCTGGCATTATCACATCTATGCATCAGGTCTTTTCAAAAACATTAAACGAGAGAGGTCACTCCATTTTAAAGATAATGTTTAAACTTCTTTTTTCGGCAAAAGATAAAAAAGATGTTTTACAAATATTAAAAAATCATCCAAGTCTTACTACATGGTCTATAGTTTTAACTTTTCCGAACAAGGAAGTACTACAAGTAGAATTAAGTGGTGATCGCTACAAAACAAAACTTATTAAAAGTAAGAATAATTTTTTGTTCTTTGGTAATTTATTTCAGTTAACTAAAAACACAAGTACTGATGTTATTCCTTATGGCCAAGAAAAAATTGAGCACCTTAAAAATAAAACAAGAAAATCACTTCTAAATCTGTGCAAAAAATCAAAATTATCGGAACTTGATTTTTTAAAACTTGTGACAACTAAAAACGATAAATCTTATCTTTTATCGCATCTTTTACCTTTTACGCTTTCGGCATATACCCTAAATCCATCGAGTAAAGAGGTATATTTAATACCAGGTGAAGGACCGAAGTTTTATAAAGGCAAAGTAATTTTTTATTCAAACATCTGGAATAAAAATAAAATAAAAAAAACACCAATAAGCAAAACCTTTAAACAAAATAAATGGCAAGTCGCAAGAAATATTGCTTTAGCTCAAAAGTTTTTCGACAATGATGATCTTGAAAATTTTTATCACACCATGCAGATGGCAATTGATGAAGTTGCAAATAAAGATGATAAAGCAATCTTAGAATTTTTCTTTTTAGTAATTCGTTTTTTAGAACGGGCCAATACAAGGATGCAAAAAGAGTTATATGCTGAATTTATTGAAATTTTACCAAAAATAAAAATTGATCACCTGCACGATCATTGTTTACTTTTTATAAATCGTTTAGAAAGAATGTTACATCACACATTAACAATTAAAGAAGATGACTTTAAGACAACACCTCTTAAAAGTATTTTCATAAAAGAGCAAAAAATTCCAAGACCTTTATTATATAAGGCCGTATCACTTGTAATTCGAGTTAGAATTGAATTGTTAGAAATTATTTATGGACATGTAAAAGCTTAAAAATGTAGACGGTTTGCCTCTAAAAATTGTCCTATCAAATCCCTACCTTCTATAGAATCAACTAATTCTTGATATCCAAGATTTTTTAAAGCATCTAATAAGTGTTGCCAATCATGTTCATTCCAATATGCTCTTCCTTGAAGCCATGCACGAAGTTCTACTTCAGGGAAACGAGGACTTGCTGGCGCAATCTCTTTTACTATTACACTACCAGTCTCTTTCTTCTTTAAAATCTTGTTTTTTAGTTTTGGTGTACTGATTTTTTTTACAGTTTTTTTTGCAACAGGCTTTGCGGCCATTTTTACAGGTTTTTTTTTATTTACCTCTTTTTTTGTCTTTGCAGCTTTTGTAATTTTTGCCGTTTTTACAACTTTGCTTTTTGTTGCTTTCTTTACTGGTTTAGGAGCACTCTTTTTAACTGTTCTTTTTATTGTTTTTGTTGTTTTTTTATTTAATTTCGTGCTTGTTTTTATACTCTTTTTTATGTTCTTTTTTACTACCTTTTTTTTAACGGCCATTTCCAAGCTCCTAGGTGGTTATAAATTAATGAAATAATTAAACTAATTGAATTATACTAATGGAAATCAAGTTTTCAATCTTTTTTATGCTTATTATTGTATAAAAAATTTACACCAATGTAATCTCTTTACTGGCCACCACTAAAAAAAGAAATACATGTTATCATCCAAAAACATATTACAAATCATTATGAAGCCACAACAGGAATAAAAATGAAATATCTAATTTGCGCTCTACTACTTACATTATCTACAATCGTTACTCAAACAAGCTATGCAAATGATAAAAATGATGGCTGGGTATGGAGCAATCCTTCGGCCGCTTATACGTACACTTTTGTACGCAGTGCTTTTAAGTACAAAGTTAAAAATGTTAATTTTAAGGCGTTTGCTGATCTAAGAGTAAGAAATCTTGTCGTCCGAGACTTTTTTAATCCCACTTTTGATCAACGAATGGCAAGATCTTTTAGTAACACTTTTGTAAGATTTTTGCTTGTCAGCGGCTGGACGATTGATTCTTCTGTTTGCTCTCTTGGTGAAGTAAAATCAGAAATTTATTCTTGGTATGATAAATTAAATTCAAGAGTTTACGATCTTGCACAAATTGTTGAAAGATGTATGATTCACATAGAAAATCAGTAAGATTGGTTTATCGCTACTGTGATTCTTACAAAACCAAGTTCTTCGTAAACTCCAGCAGTACAGCTGTCAGTTGTTTCTCTTTTTTCTGAGATTGCGTGACTAAACATCACTCCCATAACCTGAGCACAAAAATTATCTCGCTGAACTTCTGCTAGGTGCGCACTTAAACTTTTCGTGCACTCATAAGCTGTAATAGATTTTTCGTAGGTTAAAAAATTTGTCATTACTAAATAACTACCCTCATAACAATCCTCAGGCATTATTAATGAGCTATCTGCAATTATTAAATTGCCCCCATCTTTTTCAATAATTTGAGCAAGTTCTAATTTCTTATTAACAATCATACTTCCATAAACATAATCTTTTATACCTGCAAAAGAACTAAAGCTTGTCGCTAAAAACATCAATGCAAAAATTTGTTTCATAGAAAGTGCTCCTTAAAAAAAATGAGTTTCACATGGATACAAAATAAACAGCGTATTCACAAGTTAAAATTTCAAAAAATGTAATTTATACTATATCTGGGGTTATACCAAGTCTGTAAAATAATGTTGGGAGAGAAATGGTAATTTGCTATTTCTTACTCTTATTGCTAGCATATTTAAAAAGAAATCTTTGTTGGAGAACTTTCATGACACACAAAGTTACACATATACTAATTCTTTCTTTAATTACGCTGATAAGCTGCGGTAAAAATAGCGGTCAAAGCTACCAAACTTCTCAAAGCTTAGCACCAGTAACAGGTGCAGCCTCTTTGGATGCACCATTGCAAAAATATACAACGTTTGCACATGGAGATGAGGAGTATGAGTTAATTGTAAATATGTGCCAAGCATTTAAGTATATGAGAATGGTTCTTCCAAGTGGCACCTTAAATAAGAAATATCTTTTAAAAGTTAGCGAGAAAAATTGTGACGGTAAATCCGTTTCAAACAATATCGAAGCGAAGCTACATGGTAGTGGGGCAATCTTTGAAAGTAGTTATAGTGGAAACTATTTTCAAAATATACCAACAGATATTAATGGTGTATTAAAAAATATCTGTACTCCTGCTTTAAAAAATCAACCCGTGGCAAATCAAGAATTTTTGAGCTATAACTCGATGCTTCAATTTCAATTTAAAAAAGTAAATAGTTGGGATTATAGAGCAACAGTAACTCGTGCAGATAGAGATAATAATGGTTTATTTTATACGTCAGAAGTAACAGAGTATGATGTAAAAATAGTTTCTGCTCCTGACAATACTAATTTAATTCCATCACTTAGAGGATTAACAACTACTGCCAATTATACCAAAAGGTGCACAGACCAATCAAAAGTATATGAACTATCGTCTGTGCTTTTAGATATTGTGCCTATCTAAAAGCAAAACGTGTCGCCCTGCAACATCTTTTAAAAAATATATTCTAAAAAAACTTTGTGAATTGCTTTCGCCTTTCTTTTTTTTTTATTATCATTTTTGCCTAAGTTTAATAAATAATTACTAAGGGAGATCGCAAATGATCGATCAAAAAAATGTCATGGTATTAGGGGCCGAGGCCGCAAGTTTTGCTGCAATCGATGCAGGAGCAAAAGCGATCTTTGCTTATCCGGGAACGCCTTCAACTGAGGCCTATGAGTGTGGTGAATATCTTGTGCATAAGTTAAACGATGGCAGGGCCGCTCATATTGGAGCAAACGAGAAAGTGGCATACGAATATGCTCTTGGTGCAAGTTATGCTGGACATCGTACAATGGTCACAATGAAACATGTAGGGCTAAATGTAGCGATGGATGCTTTTGTTAACTCTGCAATGACTGGAGTAAATGGCGGTTTAATTGTTTTAGTCGCCGATGATCCAGGAATGCATAGTAGTCAAAACGAACAAGATAGTCGTCTCTTGGCAGATTTTGCAATGGTTCCTGTTTTTTCTCCATCAACCCCTCACGAAGT
>CAZCDT010000061.1:0-18451 GCA_964497525.1 uncultured Bacteriovoracaceae bacterium | reverse complement strand
ACCAATATTTCAATAATAAAAACAATCACAGTAAAAAAGAGTGGAGGAGTTGCGAGTAAGATAAAAGATATTCTTGGTGTTAAAAAAAATATCAGAGCGGGTATTAATAATAGGATTTGGCAGATGGAAAGAAGTTAAAGAAATTGCGAAGTGTGAGGAATTTTTAAGTAAAAAATATGGGGAGAATTCGATTGAAATTGACAGTCCATTCTTAGTAAGTTGATAAATAATCTCACCATTTAAAGGCCCCGCAAGTTTGCGAAGAAAATTATTCTTAACAAGTTTATCTAAAGATTTTCTTAAAGCAGAATCCGTTTGCCTGAAATTCAACTCATCACGAAGTTCCTTTAAACTTAAAAATTTCCATTTTTCAAATAATCGCAGAAGTGAAATTTGATTATTTGCCAAACAATATGCACCCATGCTTACAGCTATTACTTTGAAAAATTATTAACAGCATCGGCTGTGATGGCAAAAAACTAAGCGGCTACATTTTTTTCAATTTCAAAAGTTGTAATACTTTTATCAAGGTGAGACTTCTCAAAAAATCTTGAGCGAAAATTGAGGGTAAGCGCTGTTCATCCTAAAAATTCCAACCCGCGAATTATCGATTCTAAAAATTCTGTGGGGGATTAGTGGGGGACTTGAAACCAAAATTGCCAAAAACAAGCAATAATAGACGAAAGATGAGTCCTTGACATTTTGTTGTTAATTAACTAAAATCATTGTTGTTAGCTGTGCTTTACAGCGACTGGCTTTATTTAATAATTACCATGCTTCTTCGCTCCGCGAGGGGGCACCAACCTTATCTTCACTTTTAGTGAATTTCAAAAAAAGCCAGCTTTAAGCTGGCTTTTTTGTTTTTAAAAATCAACTACTTATCGTGTCTTTGCAAAGCGTAAATCTCTAGAAAATCAGCCCCATTTTAGCATTACTCACAATCATGTTGCAGGTTTGGATCTTGGATACATGATGTTTATTACAGCAGTCTTACAAGTAAAGCACAAAGTTTATCTGGAGTTTACAAACAAGCCAGTTACAGGATCACAATCACTATTGGTATTTCCTGGAACATACAACATAGAATTGATGGATGTTAACAGAAACATACAAGATAGTTTTGTTCAAGAACTTTAGATGTTGTTATCTAAACGAGTGGCCCACCTGTAGCACAAGTACAGAAAAGTCAGCGAAAAAATGCAGAGTAGATAGATTTGACAACTTCTTGATTTATAAAAAATTTTGGTCGGAGCAAATTAAATTTTATCTAGCAATATGCATTAATAGAAACTAATTAATTATCAGGCTAGCAGTAACGCCGAAATCTTCGCCATACATTCATCCAGAACTTCTGGCTGAGCCTTCTCAATAAAAATAGCCTTGCACTCCTTCCAGTCTAAGTTCTTGATATGATCGGACAGAACAACACCTTCGATTTTTTTACAATAAACCTTTACCTCAAATGGGTATTTTTTTTCATGCGAGGTAATAGGGCAACAAATAGCCAGACTGGTTTTTTGATTGTAGGCCGCTGGTGACAACACTATGGCAGGCCGTCTCCCGCTCTGTTCTCGTCCTGATTGCGGTGTAAAATTAAGCCAAATAAGATCGCCTCTGTCTGGAATATAACTGGCCATTACCAAACCTCTTTGCCAACAGGAGCATCATCATCAATTTCAGTATGAAGATTGTTCTTGGTTACCGCTGACATCAATTCTTTTAAAGAATATGCTTTTTTCTTAATCGGATAGATGAGAATATTATTGCCCTTGGCCACAATTTCTACGCTAGCGTTTTCCTCGATTTCCAGTTCATCTAAAAGATGCTTTGGAATTCTAATCCCTAGGCTATTTCCCCATTTTTGAATTTTCGCCACCATAATTCACCATCCTTTAACGATAGTATATACAATGTTTAAACATTTGTCAATAGTCGGCCGTGCACCACTTCTGCACCTGTGGGTGGCGGATTCATATTACGCCGCAATCCAACTCCAGGCGTAAAGATTTTTGCAAGACACTTTTTATGTCTACATTTTATCAAGAAAAGACTGAATTTCCTTTAGCAGTTCATCAAAAGGAACCTGACCACGATAATATAGTGAGGCCGATTTCTCATACGTTCGCTGAAAAAGTTCTCTCTCAATCTTATCTCTTAAATGAAAACCAGCGCAATTTGTGACAATTATGTCATCATTACCAAATCTTGTTTTTTTATGGGCCACATATTCTGTTGTTCCAATAAAAGACTGAACTTCTGGCAGTTTTAGCAGGCAAAAAAGATCGTAGTAGTGACGTAAAAAATTATCTGGTAAATTCCGATTGTCCTTTTGTTCACTATATTGACGGTACTTTCGAACAATGGCATGGAGCTTTTCGACAAATGTATATTGAGGTTCGTAACAAGCGATGCCGTGTGCCCTGTTGTCCGTTACACGATCACCCAATGACTGATGGCCGAAGTCAAAGGCCCATGAACTGATATCTTTTTTCTTGCTGGGAGTGGTTTTATCGAAGCCAACTTCTAATAAAATTCCTTCTTTCAGTCCTAGAGGAGGAGAAAAAACAGGATTATAAATCAAACGAATGCCACCATTCCTATACTTGGGAATATCATCAAAGGCCTGATCTCTAGCAACCTCCGCAATTCCATCAATTCTTTTATTTAGGTATTTATGCAACCATTCAAAAAACTTTTTCCTCGATTCTCTGTGTGCAGGTTTATCCTGATTTTTGCCCACGCTAACTTCAAAATCTATAACCTTTTTGCTTGGAATAATTTTCAAATCGATATCTTCCGAGAAGCGATGAATGATGCCATATCCCTTTGATAGAGAAGTACCACCTTTAAGTTCAATTCCGAGATCAAGCTGGGAGATACTGAACAGGCAGTGCATAATCCAGTAGTCTTTTTCGACAAGCGCGGGATCATCAATTTTTTCTTTCCTTGCCGTAAGTTCTATAAGGTCTTTAAAATCTTTGTGTTGATGTAAAAACATTTAAGCGGCCTTTGCCAGTAGTTTATTTAGCTTTTTCTGCGTTGATATTGTTCCGTAATGATTAATGGCATGACGAAGCTTCAGGACATTAAATTGTGACAACTTCTCAGACATTTTGAGAAGCACGCTCTCCTTGTTTTCAGACAGTTCATCCAAGCGATTAACCATTTCTACCAAAAGAAATTCTTTTGTAAGTTGCTTGGGGGCTTCTCTCCACTTGTGGAAAAAGTATTTCCGGCCACCCAATTCCATTTCTCCATGCCTTTTACGATTGAAAACTATTTTTCGATTATAAAGCTGGGTTGTACCTAATCCGAGTGAATTAAATTGCCCAAGGCCATAGGCCACAAAGTGGTCATCATTTAAAAACTTTGAAAGTATTTCCTGCTCATCCGGTAACGCCTCCCCGAAGTCAGTCATTTTGGGGCACACGTAAAGCCCATTCTGTAATTTTCGAAGGCATCCTTCTTCAACGAGTGCTTCAAGATTGCGATCAACATTACTCGTCATATCTAAAAAATCGGCCCTCCTGTAGACATGATTGGCCCTCAGCGATTTTTTCATAGTTTCTAATGCGGTTTTTTTATTCATAAACACCTTTTATACACATTATCGGACAAATAGATAAAAGTGTCAATATTTTAATTTAAAATTCATGTAACTCCATTGATCGTCATAAAAATGGCCGTGCACCACTTCTGCACCCCAACTAGGCAACTATTGGCGATAATAGAATAGCGTAGGAGAAAATTGCATCAAGTCTAAACCGCTCTAAAGCCCTTTCTGGACAATAGTTTAGAGCATTTTATTGTATTCTATTATTGTTTATAAATAATTTTACTTTCCATCCGCGAGGGGGCACCAACCTTATCTTCACTTTTAGTGAATTTCAAAAAAAGCCAGCTTTAAGCTGGTTTTTTTGTTTTTAAAATCAACTATTTATCGCGTATCAGTAAAACGTAAATCACTAGAAAATCAGGTAGGTCATCTTTTGGTATGGGTTATTTCAGATAAAAATCTTTTTCTTGTAAACCATACCCTTGTTGCTTTTTAAATTCTGTTTCTGAATAGTTTTTTGGAAAACCATCAAGTTTGATTGAAACCTCTGACAATAATTTTTCCAAAGAAATTCCCTGATGAGTTAGATCAAAAACGGTAAGGGCCTTGATGGCCGCCTTGTCACCAGTGCAAAATTTGAAATTTTCATATGCACCACTAAGAAGTAATGCAATTGCTTCAAGTTCCCCTGGATCAATTGAATTAAAATAGTCATCAGTTACTTTATCTTTTAAAAACTTAATATCATCTGCTGTTGCTTCTAATATTTTTACTTTTTTACAGGTAATGTCACTGTCCAAGCTAATGGCATGTTTTTGATTATCATCTCTACTTATAAAATAAACTGCCTCATCGTTGGCAACAGTAGAGGGAATATGGACTTCATAAAGAGAAACAACTCTCTCCCAGATTTTATTTCTATGCATATCGATGATGACATTGGCATCAAGAATTACTAATTTCGATTTCACAGCTTTCAATATCCTCTACAAGACCACGTTCTTCAAGTACTGATCCAAGATCGATTAATGGGACTCCTAGCATTTTTGCAAATTTTGCTCTAGAAATTTTCCCTGTGGCGTATGCTTGATATGATAGCCGCAAAAATCGGTCACTAAGAAGTAAATCTCTTTTTCTGGATTGATTTGCAATTGTATTTAATCTTATAAACTCAGGATCTGCATTAATTTCCTTTGCCTTACTCCACAAGATAATCTGCAAATTGGCCATTCTGTAAATAAGTGCCTGCGCAGATACTTCAAACTGCCTAGACAATGAGATAATTTCCACATAATTTATGCTGGTTGTTCCTGCTAATAATTTTGCAATCTCCTCTCTTACAATCTCTTCAGGGAGTAACAGCCCTGCAGCAAAACTTTCTGCTAATCGCTCATTTTTTTCATGCAGCATAGGCTCTTTATGCAATTCTTGAAACAAAGATTCATTCCAGGTAATAAGATGAAATAGCTCATGAGCAATACTAAAATGCTGTCGCCATGGAACTTCGTTACAATTTAATAAAATACAAGGCCCAAGCAAAGGAGAAATACTGGTTGCCGCTGAACCACCATCATCTAAATCTTCAATAATAAATTTTACCCCGTAAATATCTTCAAGAATTTGAACCAATGATTTTGCTGGAAATTTACCAAGGCCTAATTGATCTCTTATCGAGGTGGCCATCCTATAAACATCGGCATCATTTGCGCTATTAATATCTAAAACTTCATGAGGTAATTTTCGCTCTTTTTTTTCTACCTTAAGAAGCCTTTCCACCAATGAATAATCAGAAGATTTTTTTAAAAATTCAGCTTGAATCTCTTCATGGCGTTTTGGTTTTTGTCGCCAAAATACAAAGGGAGAAGATGCTTCGTGAGGGAAGACATCTCCCATCAATTTATTCATATCAATTTTTAAGGCAGAGGCGATCTTAGAAAGTTCCCAAGCTTTGATCTCTCTTTCTCCTCTTTCAATGGAGGAAATTTTCACATGCTCTTTCCATCCAATTTTCTGAGCGAGATCTTCTTGAGAAAGATTTAACCTTGTGCGTTCTTCCTTGATACGCTTGCCTATAGTTTCTTTTATTGTCATAGCAAGCTCCAGTAATGTACTTATCGGCATATTTGAAAGAAAATCTTACAAATATGCCTTAATATTAACATAAAAAGACAATAAATGAAAGAAAATCTTTCAATGATGGTTTATAAGTCGCTGATATTTCGTCGCCAGAGTGCTATTTTGTATTTAAATCGCATTGGCCTAACCTATTCGAGCAACGCTATTGAAGGGAATTCGCTGACTGAAACAGAAACCAAAGTTGTCCTAGAAGATGGTCTGACAATCGCTGGTAAGCCGTTAAAAGACCATTACGAAGCGACAGGGCACAGTGAAGCCTATGATATGGTCTATGATCTCGCTAAAAAGAAAACCATTACAGAAAAAGATATTCTAAATATCCACAGACTTTTTTACTTTCGAATTGATGAAGAGGATGCTGGAAAATATCGCAAAGTCCCTGTGATAATTACAGGCACTGAGTATGTGCCACCACCGGCCTCTAAAGTTCCGGCCCTAATGAAGAAATTTGTAAAAGACATTAACACTTTTAGAAAAAAGCTACATCTAAAATAATTATCTTTATGTTTTTGCTGTGACATTTCCCACAAGTAATCTGTCCGCATTTTATTCAATGGAACGTATCTAGTTTTTCCGTTCTTAGTCTGATCGCGATGATTCTTGGAGCACAAGTTGCTCACGATATTCGTTCGCCACTTGCCGCACTTAAAACCATTTTAGATTATTTAAACAATACTCCTGAGACAACTCGTGTTTTTATGCGATCTGCGATCAAATCTATTTCATGCTAGCGCAACATTAAAAGAGTGGAATGGTGAACTGTTAATTGAGTCAGCGGTAGGTGAGGGCACACTTGTAAAAATTGTTTTAGTGCGAACAAGGGCGCCAGAGTGGTTTGTTCCAGACATAAGAATATCAGAAGAAAGAAAAATTGTTATACTTGATGATGATGAAAGTATTCATCAAGTGTGGAAAGCAAAGTTCATTCAAGCAAATATTTCAAAAGAGCGTGTTAAGCATTTTTCAAATGAACAAGATTTTAGAAAATGGATTGTAGATTGCAAAAATGTTGATGAGTGTCTTTTCCTTTGCGATTATGAATTGCTTGGTACAAAAACAACAGGCCTTGATTTAATTCAAGAATATGGACTTCAATCGCAATCTATTCTTGTAACAAGTCGCTATGAAGAGGCCCAAGTATTCTCTCGCGCAAAAAAGCTTGGCCTTAAGATGATGCCAAAATCACTAGCACATCTTGTTTTGGTTTTACCGCTTATAAAAAAACAGGTCGCTGAAAAATCAGATATTGATGCCGTTATTATTGATGATGATTTAATCATACATCAAATATTCTCAAAGTTGTTGATAAAAATGTTTGGCTTTGATTTGATGGTGGTTAATTTTTCTTAACTGGGTAGTGTTTTTCTCTCTGTAGTATGCCATTTTTATAAAAAAGGTTGGACATTTGTGGACATGGTTTAATACATTGATAATGTTTTATCTTGTATACAGTTTTAGGGTTAATCATACATAAATATCGATGGATATCGCAGTTAAAGCTTCTTTGATTATAAAAAGTTGATGCATTTGAAAAAAACAAATAATAAATTTTTCTGCATTCCTTTTTGATAAGATGTAGTACGGCAAAAATTGTCATGTGTTTAATTTAAGATGGTTATTTTATTATCTCTTAGTATAGTTATTGGCTATTTTGAAGTTTAAAGCACGTTCAAAAAGCATTAGTTCTTTGCAAATAAAGAGTAATAGAATGAAAATAATGAAAGACTTGACAGGCATTCATTCAGAGTTAATAAAGTTTATAGAGGTTCACGGATTACAGATCGTAGAATGTAATGCTCGATATATTCGATGTATCGAAAGCACTGATGATTTAATAATTTATATTTTTGCACAAGATCATTCTCATGAATTTGAAATTATTGGTGGGAATGGTAAATCTATATCAACGCATTTGTATCAAATTTTTAGTGTAGATGATCATATTCATGAGGTTTGCGGGCTTGAGGTTCTGCCAGCAACAGTCGATGGGCATACACACGTGATCTATACTGATGATGGTTATTATCCTGAAGATTTTTAAGCAATGTAGAAAATATTGGAGGTGTTATGAATTTTAAATTTGTTCATGCTGCGGATTTGCATATAGGTGCTCCTTTGCATCGTATAGATATTGACAACAAAGATGAATTTAAAGACGCAAATTTTAAGGCGTTTTCAAATATAATTGATTATTGTTGCAACCCAGTTAACGATATTAAATTTCTGATTCTGTCTGGTGATGTTTTTGATTCTGAAAACAACTCTAGGGATGTGGGTCGAATTGTAAAGTTTCGTGAGGAGTTGAGAAAATTACAGATTCCTGTTTATCTTGCATATGGCAATCATGACGCTAAAGATCGGTGGTATAACAATTATCTTCAGGGCGATGGTCTAGGCCATGTGAAAGTCTTTAGTGATGAACAGAGGTTTTTTATAGATGAAAGTACAGGAAGTCATATTTATGGATATAGTTATCCTAGCAATAGTCCAAAATTTCCAAGTTTAGCAGATGTTTTTCCGACAAACAGGGATCGTCAAGAATGTTTTAACATCGGAGTACTACACACTGACTTGAAAACTGATGGGCCATATTTCCCTTGCACTTCAGATGATATGAATCGATGTGCGATTGATTACTGGGCACTTGGACATAAACATACAAAACTGGGAAGCCTAAGAGAGAAAATTTTTTATCCGGGTACTTTGCAGTGTAATGGAGATAGAGATTTTTATTCCAATAATAAAGAAGATTTCGGAGCTTGGATAATAACTGTTGATGGCAACAATATTACAAATTGTGAACATAAAGCATTTTCCCATGTTAAGTGGAAACTTCATGAAATAGAGATACAGCAAAATGAAAATTATACAGAAGCAACTTTACTTGAAAACGCAAGAAGTGCTTTGAGGTGTGTGAACGCACCAACGATTTATATTTTGAAATTAACGGGAATGATTTCAAGCCCAATTGATTTTTTAAGCATAATATCCGAGTTGCAAAGAGAGTTTGTAATTTATGGTGTAGAGAACAATGTCACTATAGATATTGGAGATGACCCGATTCTAACTATAGCTCAAGTTTTAATTAAAGAATGGCAGCAAGATAATGCCATTCTTTCAAACTTAATAACCAACTCAGTCGTGACCGAATCTGGAAGAGCCACACTTCAAAACCTAAGTAACTCTCTTGAATCTGTACAGATGAGTTTGAATCCTTCTGATAGAAATTCGATATTAACTAGAGAGGAATGGAAATCAATATTAAGTGAAGCTATGATTTCGGCGAAATTAAAATATTCTTCACGTGCAGAGGGGCGAAATGAAAATTAAAAGTATAACGAATGCTGGCGGTGAAATTGGAAACTTAAGTAGTAACGCGTCTGTAGAGTTTGACGTTGATAAAAATATCATCGTTGTTTATGGCGATAATGAATCCGGCAAAAGCTCGTGGTTTTCAGCTCTACGTTGGCTTTATAGTAATAATGTCAGACAAAACAGAAGAAGAGGAAGAGCACCAAACATGAATGAAGATGATGCTTTTAGTGGAGGAAGAATAGTCGCTGAAGCTGCACAAATAAGTGTTCAACTGCAGTATCAAGATAAAGAGCTGCTCACAATAAGCAAAACAGATCAAAATTTTACTTTGCAAAAAGGTCAAGGTGCTACAAAGGTAGAATGGAAAGATTTTACGTTGAATAGTATCGGTCAATTTTATCGGTTATGGACTATGGGGATTAGAGATTTTACTGACGCGTTTACTTCAGGTGAGAGATATGTCGAAATATGTAAAGCAATTAAGAATGCTAGCTCTGGTTTGGACAATTCTATAGAATTAACGGTTGAGGATTTGCTTGGACAAGCTCCAGGAGAAAAAGGAGACGGCGCAAAAAAATATTATACGGGAGGGAGTAGCGGAGGTGTAGATACAGCCGTTGGCAATTTACGATCAGAAAAAGAAAGGCGAGCAAAACTGCAAGGTAGAATAAATGAATATGAAAAAATAAAACAACACAAGAGCGGAGTTGAAAAGGAGATAGAAAAATTAGCAGCGGAATTGAGGTTGTGTCATGCCAAGAAAGATTTGACAGAGCATTATCAGACGTATGAAGAGAATAAAAAGATTTCAGACCTCGAAAGATATCTTCAATATAATAATTTCAATGGCCCCATTCAAAGTTTAGCCCAAAATATGAAAAACATTAATGACACAAAGGTACTGTGGGATGATAGAACTAATAATCGTCCAGGTTCCGGTTTAAAATACAGCAAAACTTTAACAATTGAAGAATTAGATAGGCTGAAAAAAAGTATAGAACAAGAAAAAGATGAAGTTTTGAAAGCAATTACGACTAATACAACAAACAAAGAGTCTATAACGAATACGCTAAAAGGCATTAAAAAAAGTTATTCAAGTATAAATCAAGATCAAGCAATTATCTTACATGGAGTTCTAGGGGATGAGCAATTTGAAAATTTTGTTGAATCTTTTAGAACGGTTGAAGAAAAAAGTAAATTAGCTGGTGATCTGCTTCAGCATAAAAGACAATATAATAATTTTCAACCATGTGGTGAAGATCAAAAAATAGAGTATATAGAGGGATATCTTGGCAAAAGATCACAGATACAAGATACCGCTAAATCAATAAATGAACATACGCGAATAATAGGTGAAATTAATCTTGATGAACAAATTAAACTAGTCAGTGCGATGATAGAGGCGCAGAAGAATTTTGAGCGCGAGTCAGGTAGTCTTGAAGCAAAGAGAAAGGATACGTTGGAAAAAGACGATCCTGTGCTTCAGACTCAAATTATAGCTTCTTTGATTTTTGTTATTCTCACTTTCGTGGGGGGGCTTGCATTTAACTTGTGGATACTTATTTTAACACTATTAGCACTTGTTTACTTTGGTGTTGCGTACGTAAAAAGAAAAAAAATAATAGCAGAGAATAGCAATTATTTTCCTGATGAATACAAAAAGTTAGAGGCCGAGATTAATAAAATAGCGACGCAGTTACCCGAGGGTATAATCTCGTATCCTGATTATTTAGCTACACTTCAAAAAGAAAAAATATATCGCGAATTTGAGAAAGAGACCGAAAAGATACGAAAGTTGGGTCTCGAATTATGGGAGACAGAACTGACAACTATTACCGCTGGCTGGGATAATTTTTTTACAAACATGGGTAAATGGTTAGGTTGGAATAAAAAACGAAAGGAACTAGAGACAGCATCAATAATAAGTGATGATGAAAAGGAAAGCGAAAAAAACTGGAGAGGTTTTTTAAAAAGCATCGGTGTGTTGGATGATTTGTGTGAAAAATTGACGCCAGTTAGTTTGCAGGAAATGAAACATAGTTTAGAGACTATTAAAGTCAATTGTGACAAAATAAAAACTGTCGTTTGGCCAAGTGAAAATCTAAAACAAGTTCTTGCCAGCAACAGCATAGTTCCTCCAGGAAAAGATCAGTGTTCCAAAACATTTTATGACAATTTATTGGAGAGCATTCGACAGATTAGTGACTTGATAACGATAAAAAATCTTGAAACCAAACTCGATGATTTGAATGGAGCGAAAGAAAAATTGCTGGATCAAATGGAACTAGCTGAAAGTTATTCTGACAGCGACATTAAATATTTAATAGAAAATTGTACTACGGATAAAATAGATGAGGCAAACACAATGGTTCAAAAATTTGAAGCTCGTTTTGAACCAATTACAGACTGGCGTAATGAGCGCAATAGAGAAGCAATAAATAACTTAGACTATAGAAATGAGATAACAAGACTGGAGAGCGAGCTGAGTCAAAAAACAAAAGAAAACGGAGGACTGGAAACTGAATTAAAAAAAATAGATTGTAATAATGAACTTCAGCAATGTGACCAACAAATTGAAGCGTATAAGCAACAAATAAAAGTTGGAGTTTGTGGTTTTTTGCAAAATTATCTTGCAGCATGGTTTTTACAACAAGCAAAAATAAGCTATATGAAAAATAATCAAACTACAAATGCGATTGCTTGTGCAGGAAATGTGCTTCAAAAAATTACCGATGCTTATTCAGAAATTATAATTGATAATTCCGCAAATACGATCGCTATAAAGAGAGCAGATAATACGGACCTCTTGCAGCTTAATCAGTTGAGCACGGGGACACTCGAACAAGTGCTTTTAGCAGTACGTCTTGGATACGCAAAATCTATTTTAGATGAAATTACAGACCCATTGCCAATGATTTTTGACGATGTGTTCGCAAATTATGATGAAAACCGTTTGAAAAGAAGTGTAAAATATTTGATGGATTTATCGCAAAGAGTTCAAATCATATTTTTTACCTGCCACAAGCATGTAGTTGAAGCTTTTCAAAATGCTGATAAAAATAATGATATTGTAATTGAAATAAAATGTCTTTAAAAGAGATTATACACATATAATTTCATTTAGAATTAATAGTTTAATTATGTCTTTTTTGAATAATTTACAAAAAAATATCCAAAGTTTATATTGGGCAAGAAAGGATCGTTACTGTTTTAGTAGTCATGGGCAAAAAATTCCACTGATAATTTAAAGAATTATTTTGTTAAGTTTTTGCAATAAAGTTCCGTAAGGGTATTGTGGGTTTTTTCTAGAAGTATCTTGATTGATATATTTCTCTTATGCGGTTCCCACAGGTGCCTAAATCACCTTCAAAAACCGCACAGTTTTTCATTACGTTTTGGTTTAGGGGGAGTTTACTCCCCCTTTTAAATTAAGGATGGTAGAAATGAGCGATCAGTTTTCTCGTCAAAGATTTCTTTCGATTTGTATGAAAAACATATCAGAGCTTGATCCAGAGTTGCTAACAGACAAATCAGCACAAATTGCTGGAGAAATGGTAGAGAATAGTAAAGCTGGATTGTCTAAATCTTTTGTTTTTAATATCAATCCCCAAATTCAAGCAAGTGACAATGATGAGAATTATGACAAGTTTTGTGTTTTTCTTAAGGATATGAATGATCTTAGATATTATATTTCAGAACAAATTCGCTCTTACTTAGAAAAAAATGATGATACTATGAAAAACTTTGAAAGTTTGATTAAAACACAAAAAAAGAAAAAAACGGAAGAAGGCCAAGTTTCTACAGGTAAACGAGATAGTACCAACGCATTAAATAAAACAATCAGAAGCATGGTAAGTGAATTTATAGCTAAAAATCCAGAAAGATTTGATAAATATAATAAAGGTAAGTTACCCTATTGGATTTCTTACGATTTAGAGCCCAAAATTAAAAGTTATATTAAGCTTGTTGAGATCGGTGGACTGAAAGAACAAAAAAATGTTTTTGAACACTGGCCTACATATAATGAAGAAGATGGTGAGGGAGGACAAGAACTTCATCCAGATTTAATAAAAAGCATTTTGGGAATAAAAATCAAGAAATACTCAGTAAAAAAATTTAAACAAGAAATTCTTGAAAGATCTTTCCAGGTACTTGGAGGTAGAAAAAGATTTAAGAATATTCAAATTTTAAAGGATGGCCGCATAAAAAGCATAAGGGGCAAAGCAGGAGTTGACGAGTATAATATTCTAATGTCTCAGATTAATATAATTATAGGTCAGTACGTTGGTCAAAATACAAACAGGATATTGTGTGAGATCTCTGACATGCTTTCAGAAAAGATTGATACAAAAAAGAAATTTTTCAAAATCTTAAGGCAAATGGAGGAAGATTCTGAGAGAAAGCAATTCGTTGAAAAAATTAAAGAGCATTGGTCACTTCAAATAGAGCTGCCCATCAAAAGAATGAAATTAATAAAGGGATATCCTAGCTTTCCGTCTTTTCATCCATCTGAATATTATAATAATGTTGATTTTGCTAATAAAGAAATCAAAGAATTAATTAGAAAATATGAAGATCTTTGTTCAGAAATCATTAAAAAACCTCTTGATCAAGAAATGACTTTAAAAAGAGTGTTTCATATAAAAGAAGTGAAAAAATTTACTGATGTTACCGAAGAAATGATTAGAAATCTTCTCAAAGAAGAGTCTTTATATTTTCATGATGTAATTCAAAAGCACTCAAAAGATGAAACAGAAAATAAAAATTCAACTGATTTGCAGAATAGCGGAGTGTCTGCACAGATCAAACGGATGTATCGCAGACTTCTTTATAAAGAAAAAATGTTAGATTTTGAATATGCACTGGATAAAGAAGTTGATTATCATAAGAAAAAACTAAAAAAAATGTTATTGAAGGGGCGTTATACGGCAATTCAATTGCAACAAATCTCTGTAAGTATACAAAAGATTCTTAGAATTCTTCTCAATTCAAGATTGATTAATGATTCCTACGAAAGGGCAAAACTTGATGTCGATATCAAGCGAATTTGTGGTGATTTGCAAATGCAAAAATTAAAATCTCGACCACACAAGCAATTTTCCTTTGCGTTTAGACAGTTAGATCAAAGCTATATTTATCCTGTTGTTGTTCCGAGTAACGGCAAAACAAAGGTGTTCTTTTATATTCAAATTTTTAATCCCGACAAAGCAAAGAAAGATTTTAGTTTTGAATACATCTCATACGAAGATAAAAATCTAGTTTACAAGCAAGAAAAGAATAAGGATCGCTCATCTTTCGTCATGCTTCCAATGGTGTTTTCTAAAAGATTAGGTAGAAAATTTGTTTTTAATTCAAAATATGGTATCATTTCAAAACAGGATAAAACTGTATGCAAGTTTGGTGCTCCAAATTTCTTTATGAGATTTGAGAGAGGGCAAAATGTTAGGATATTGGGAAATTGTGCCTTTGGAAAGCAATTACATGCAAGAAATCTTTTGCAATTTCCATCTAAAATTAAAGAGCAATATGCAAAATCAAAATTTTTATTGGAGAACGTAAGATACTTGATCGGAATCGACAGGGGTGAGAATAAGCTATTTTCTATTACAGTTTTTGATCTTGAAAATAAAAAAGCTGTAGAGCAATGTGTGATAGGAGAAAGCTTTAAGCAAGACATCTCTGACCTCAAAATGGAGCAACAGGATGCCCAGAGAAAATTTAGAAAAGGTCAGCTCACGGCTATTAATAAAAAAATTACTGGAAAAATTGATGCATTATTTAATGAAGCTATTTCGAATTTACTTAAAACAACGATGACCTATAAATATCTTGCCGCAAAATACGATAAAAAAGTTGCATTAATTTTTGAATATCTTCCGAAACAACTCGGTCGTCAGGGAAGGAGGGCCTATGTTGAGTTAAGACAAATGGGGAAATTAATTGAATCTATTAAGGAGGCTCGGAACTTTTATGATCTCGGTTTTCATATTTTTGAAATTAGCGCCGCATACACGTCACAAATTTGTTCATGCTGTGGCACGATTAGTAAAGACTCCCGCAAAGGAGAACGTTTTGAATGCGTAGTCTGTAAATATCAAGATGATGCCGATTTACAGGCGAGTAAGAATATTCTTGTAAAATGGCTGGGTAAGAAAAATTTTGAAATAAAAAACAAGCTTGTGAAAAGTATACCTTTTGGCAAGGATGACTATTCTGTTTTTGTAAAAAACGAAAAAACTGCTGCCTAGGAAAATTTTATTATGGAAGAGAAAATGCTTGGAGTCAGTCTTGTTAGTGAATATAGTTATTGCCCCAGATCATTCGCATACAGGCTGATTGATTTTAAACCAATTGAAGAAGAAAATTATTACATAATAGATGGCAGAATTGATCATCAAAGGTTAGAGCAAAAAAACTTAAATTACAATCGATATGGGGAGCGTGAAATGCGAGAGTTTCAAGTATTATCTCAGCGTTTTCCTGTTTCGGGCAAAATTGACAGAGTGGTTTTTCGTGACAATATTAAGGAAATTGAAATTATCGAAGAAAAACGAGGCGTAAAAAGAGATAATAATGGTCAACACAATATTCAAGCAAAAATTTATTCTTTTTGCCTTCAGGAAATGTACCCTGACTTTAAAATAAAGCCGAGGGTATATTATTCTAAAAGCAAGCGTTATCGGGATATTGCTTGGGGAGAATTAGAGAATATTAGAATTCAGGAATATCTCGCAATGGTATTTGATAAAATTAATAATTTTGATTTAAATCTTTTTTCTCAAAAACTTGATCAACGTTGTTATGGGTGTATGTATTTAATTTTGTGCGGTGAGAGATGATCTCTCCCGGCAAAATCATGTATATTGATGGTTTCGGAACATTTTTAGGTATAGAAAAAAACAGATTGTATGTTCAGAAAAAAAACGAAAAAAAGATATATTTTCATTTATTTAATATTGATGCAATTGTAATTTATAATAACACATCTTTGTCATCGAATGTCATTGCAGCTTGTATTGATAACAATATCCTTATAATTTTTCTAGACTGGGCAGGTAGATTTATTGGGCGGATTGATTGCGAAAAAAATAAAAATATTTTTATTAGAAGATCGCAAATATTTTGCTCAAACAATACGGAGCTGGTACTCCCTATTATTCAATATACTATTAAAAGTAAAATTGAGGCGATGCATTCAATTTATCCATATAAAGATCTTTCTAATATAAAATTATTGATTGATACAACATCAGACTATGAATCATTACTTGGGATTGAAGGAAGGGCAACTAGAAAGTATTTTACACATTTGCGGAATGAATTAATTTCCTTAAATATTCCATTCTCTACTCGAACATTTCATCCCCCCTTAGACGAAGCAAACGCTCTTCTTTCTCTTTCATATTCATTATTATCTGTTGAAATCATGAGGGCCGTTCAATTATTTGGTATGGATCCCGCATTTGGTTTTTTACACAGAG
Source organism: uncultured Bacteriovoracaceae bacterium (assembly GCA_964497525.1). Lineage (GTDB taxonomy): Bacteria > Bdellovibrionota > Bacteriovoracia > Bacteriovoracales > Bacteriovoracaceae > CAZCDT01. Next base: position 1,963 of record CAZCDT010000061.1, on the reverse strand, counting down.
ATTATTATGGAAGAGATTCTCTAGTCTGTGATTTGATAGAACCTTTCCGATCCACAATCAGTGATCAATACGTTTTGTGGGCAACAAGAAAATTAAAAATCGAGAAAAAGGATTTTGTACTAAGAGGTAAATCTGTGTTTTTTTCCAATGATGAGAAAAGAAGACTTTTTTATAAAGCATTTCGTTCAGAATATTTACAAGAGGAACATTATATTAATATTCTTGACTTTACTCGCTCGATTTATAACAGAATTACTGAGTTGACATCTGACTTAGGTTTAGTGATTACAAAGGCTGCTTAATGAGATTTCTTTTATGTTTTGATTTAACTGAAGATAAACGTCGAAACAAGTTTGTTGATTTGATTTTACAATATGGTTCGAGATGTCAGTATTCTGTTTTTGAACTCAATCTTAATCCACCACTCTATCGACAACTAAAAAGTGATTTGAATAATTTTCCTTTAGCAAAAGGGGACAAATTGTATATTTATCCAATTCCCGCAGAAAGCAGTGGGCAAATAATTAGAAAAGGTCCTTATTCTAGAGATGAGGATGTTTACGTTTTTTAATTTAGTTAAAGTGTGAAGAATCTACCTTGCCCAACTATTTAATAATACATTAATTAGAACGATTCTAACCCGTAGAAATTCCGTAATAGTTCTTAAGATTAATAATTAGTATCCGATAAGCCTTTGAAATCTAATTTATATTAGGGTTTGAAAACCAAAACGAAATGAATAACTGAAAGAGTCAAAACTGGAAAATTTTCTTATTGGTCCCATCTTGGTTTGAAAACCAAAACGAAATGAATAACTGAAAGAGTAGACAAATTAGTCGATGAAATTAAAGGCGCATTTGTTTGAAAACCAAAACGAAATGAATAACTGAAAGAGTCGGTCATTTGATACCTCTTTTAATGCTTTACGCTTGTTTGAAAACCAAAACGAAATGAATAACTGAAAGAGCAATTAAATCAAGAAATAAAAAACCCTTTACGGTGTTTGAAAACCAAAACGAAATGAATAACTGAAAGAGCTGCTAGCGGCGGTGTTACGGTTGGCAGAGACATAAGTTTGAAAACCAAAACGAAATGAATAACTGAAAGAGCCCTAAAAGCTTTAACATAATCATGAATAGTCTCTGTTTGAAAACCAAAACGAAATGAATAACTGAAAGAGCTGACAACAGAGGTAAGGGCTTTGAAGAGTTGTACGTTTGAAAACCAAAACGAAATGAATAACTGAAAGAGCTAGATCCTAGAAAGAAAATCGAGAGTGTTTGTGAGTTTGAAAACCAAAACGAAATGAATAACTGAAAGAGCCCAAAGCATTGTATCCCATGAATACCGGTTTATGTTTGAAAACCAAAACGAAATGAATAACTGAAAGAGGTATCCATGTGCTGTTGTAGATGTTCTAATTGCGTTTGAAAACCAAAACGAAATGAATAACTGAAAGAGCCTCGTAGAGAAGATTTATAGAGTGTAAAAGTAATGTTTGAAAACCAAAACGAAATGAATAACTGAAAGAGTCATCTGTCATCGTAGCAAATAACTTTGAGGCCTGTTTGAAAACCAAAACGAAATGAATAACTGAAAGAGCTAATATCTGTTGCAACAAAAAATGCTAGTTCTGCTGTTTGAAAACCAAAACGAAATGAATAACTGAAAGAGTAAATAAAAGTTTTTGACCCTCCGGCCAATGTTGTCATGGTTTGAAAACCAAAACGAAATGAATAACTGAAAGAGGTCTAAGGGCAAGTCCACAATAATTTTAAAATATTAGTTTGAAAACCAAAACGAAATGAATAACTGAAAGAGAGCTTGGAGGGAATAAAAGAAGCTGTTATCAATTTCAGTTTGAAAACCAAAACGAAATGAATAACTGAAAGAGATGGGTCTACATGGTTGAAAAATAAACTCTTAATGCAGCCGGCCAAATAAACTCTTAATGCAGCCACTC
>CAZCDT010000060.1:0-18592 GCA_964497525.1 uncultured Bacteriovoracaceae bacterium | reverse complement strand
GGTGAGATAGCCACCCTGGTTCAAGATCAATATTTGATTGTTTATGATAAATTTCCACTTTAATTTTCTCCATCTTTTGTGTTTTACCAATAATTTATGAATTCATCAATTGATAGCAGTGTGCAATCTCTTTTTTTATGCATTGGATAACACCCTTACTTATACCAAATAATTCCCTCATATACATTGCTCCTCCCGCGGCAGGGAAAACAAGGATGCTACTAGATATATTCCCAACAGATTTTAAAAAGGTTGTATTTATTTCTCCCTTGCGCGCGTTAATTAACGAGCTTTTTGAACGCTTAAAAGGAAATTATCCAATACTTCTTTTAGAGAGTGGTAAGAATAAAAAAAATACTTTATATGAATTTTATAAATCGAAATCATCGATGATACTTTTAACGGCCGAGATGGTAGATGACGAAATGCTGGCCTTTTTATATAAAAATCAGGACTCTGTTTTAGTTGTAATAGATGAGTTTCATCTTTTCTACTTGTGGGGAGATGATTTTCGACACGCATTAATCGAAACTCTTATGGGTGTTTTTGAAACATCTGTTCCTGTTTTAGGACTAACGGCAACTTTAAATGAATCACTCTTAAATCGTATTCAAAATGACATTAGTACTTCAGTGCAAGATCTTTACATCATAAATCACGGGAATATGCAGTTAAAATTTCCCCCAGCAAAAATAAACTCATATCCAAATTTTAAAGAAATTGGCCATAAAATGATAAATCGTCGATTGATGTACGAGTTAAAAAAACAGTCAAAATCAAAAGAAATTATACTGGTGTTTTGCCGTTATAGAGAAGAGGTTGATCGATGGCTTATGTGGTGTAAAAAAAATGGAATATTGGCCATTGGATGTAAAGGTGGCGAGACAACTTCTTTTTCAAAGAAACTACAGGAGATGTCTCCTGCAGTAATTTTTGCAACGATTGCTCTAAGTCATGGTGTTAATTTACCTCCCATAAGAAAAATTTTTATAACCTATAAAGTAGAAAAAAAAGATTTTTTTATTCAAATGGTTGGTAGGGGAGGCAGACAAGGAGAAAAGTATGAGTTACATTCTTTAAATGAATTTGAGTTTATTAAAGATTCAAAACACTCGATGGCGGTTGCAATAGCTTTTGATGTAAAAATAAAATTATGGCAATATTTTGATGAAATAAAAGAAATTATTTATACTAGTTGATTATGCAAAAAAAAATAGAAGGAATATTAATAAAAAAAATTCCCTACAAAGAAAGGGATATTATTGGTACTTTGCTTCTTCGTAGTGGGATGCAGGTATCTGCTATTTTTTATGGTGGTGCTGGTGGTGGGAAAAATAAAAAGTTCTATTTTAGAAATAGGTTATATGTTAATGGTTGAATTAAACCATTCAAGTAATACAACAGATTTGTATACAGCAAAAGAGTGGAGTGCATTGTGGTATCACAAAAAGATAAGAGAGAATCACAATGCTTTTATACTTCTATGCTTATATTTAGAGTGTGCAAATATTTTTACTCAAAAAGTTAATTTAAATGATTCATTTTCTTATGAGATGACCGACAATCAAGGTTTTTTTACCGTTTTTTCTAATGCGATTTTTGCTTTAGAAAAGGATGCAACAAATTTAAAGTTAAATATCTCTGCTCACATAATAACTTTTTTATTAAAAATAATTCATGAACTTGGAATCTTTTTTCAATTTGACTGCTGTATCCACTGTCAAAAAACATTAAACGAATCAAATATTTCTGCTTTAAATGTTACAGATGGAGGATTTGTATGTCTTAATTGTGATACTCAAAAAATGCCCCTGGATGTTTATCTTTGGAATAATTTGGGATCACTTTTAAAAAGAAAGTACCCAGAGTGTGTAGATTATTTACAAGATCACTCTTTGGATTGGAAGCGAATTTGGAGATATTTAATTATTCACACAGGACAGGATGATAAATTGTTTAAAAGTTTCAAGATGCTTAAGTAGTATCAATAAAAAAGGCCAAGATATGATCAATACTTGGCCTTTTTATAAACAGGATGTTTTGTATGCCGACATGCCCAGGATGGGCGAAAAGTCGGCGATAATATACAAAAAATTACTAACTTATCTGTTAATCCATTTTCCACCTTCAGAAGTACACTCATCTTTTATTTCCTGGAAATCCTTATCTGTTATGCCATAAAAATGCATATACATACCAAATGGAGTTTCTTCTGAATTTTCAGGTAAACAAAATCCAGAATATGGGGTTTTTTCACACGCTGTTCCAAGTGTTCCATTAAGTTCAGAAGCACAACTTTGCTTCATTATTCCTTCAAGCATTGAAGGAACATTTGTGTATTCAAGGCAAAAAGATCTACTTGGCATATCCTCTACTGGAGCTGTACAGGTAAATACAGATTCTGCTGAAACTGTTGAAATTGCTGCTGTTAAAGCGATCGATGTTACAAAAAATTTCATTATAATCTCCTGTTGTTTTGTTTTTTTACGAGCAAAATCTAATCTGATAAATATTGTTCGGCAATCTTTTTTTACCAAAATAGCATATAAAGTTTACAGATAGTGAAGATATATTTTTTTTTAGAAAAAATCATCTTATATTACAAAAACCTAAGCGTGATTGAATAAAAAAGGGAGATTTATATGATAAATAAACTACGTATTATTACAGCTTGTGCTTTGATGACTATGACTATTAACGTCTTTGCAAATACAATGATATTTTGTCATGCAGAAAATGGCTCATTCATTAAGGCCCAGTCTGATGTTTCAGGTTCATTTAATCAAGTATCAATTAGTCGCGGTAATGGTTTTGGCCAGCTTTATCCTGATGCTGTTGCAAAAATTATTAAACAATCTAATGATGCAGGAATTGAGAAATTATTGGTGTTAGACAATAATCAAGTTATAGCTCTAGTTTCTGATGGAATGTTAACCGTAGATAACCAAGAGTCTTCTGCAATTATTAGCTGTGAAGAGTTTTAGTAAAATAATCTAAAATAGTTACGACTTTTAAGCTATTTAAATAGTGATTTAAGATATTCTAATAGATTTTTATCATACTTTTGATGATTTGATTCTATTTTTTCTATTACTAATTTATGATTTGATAATTTTACATAACCGGGAACACCAATAAACCAGTTACTGTATTCATCAGCTAGCCGCAATACTTTTGCAAGTGGATGAATCGCATGTTTTGTTAGCCCTTTTGGAAAACCGCCACCATCTACGGTCTCGTGGTGCTGAGCAACGATATCAACAATATCTTGAGTTATTTCTGGAATATCAGAAAGAATTTTTGCACCTTTTTCCGTGTGGGCCTTATATAAGGCCATTTCGTGTTCGTTATAGAGGAAACGTGATTTTTGCATTAACTCTTTATTTTCATAATCATGTCCGATGTCGTGATAAAATGCTGCAATAATAATTTTCATATGATTATGTACAGAAACAATCTGTGCTTTTTTTGCAAGCATCATTGCAATAAGAGCAGTACTCATGCAATGTGAGTAGACGCGTTCAGAACTGTTTTTTAGTTTCGTAAGATGGGCAAATAGTGCGTCTTGCTCAATTACAAGCAGAAGGGTTTGTTTCACTAATGTTAAAGATTGTTCAAAAATAATTGGATCCATTCCTTCACTGATACCAAGCTCTATTAATAAATTACATGTTGTAATATAAACATCTTCTTTTTGCTCATTTGTATAAAGTGGAGATGCTGAAACATGATATGCAAACCCTAATGTATGTTGGACATAATCTTGAAAATGATCCTTTTCTAAATACAGTTCTTTAATCCCACGCTTCCTTAGGACTTCAATTCTATCTTCAGAAAGATCTTCTCCTTCGTTAGCAATTTTTACAAATTTTTTATCATTTAGTTTTAAAAAAATAGGATATTTTATTTGGCTACCGTTTATGAAATCTCCTATGTCAATGAATCTAAATCTGTTTTTTAAATGAAAATCATTTGTCTTAGAGTAAGACTCTTTTGTTTTGTTTAAAATTGTCTCGACTTCATGAATTAGTGCATCTTCTTTAAATGGTTTATTTAAAAAGCCTTGTGCCCCAAGATCGTAGGCCTCAGTTATTTCAATTATCTCAGAAAAACCTGTCATTAAAATTACAGGTATATGAGAGTGTTTTTTTCTGGTTATATTTAACAATTCGATACCATCCATCTTTGGCATCCTGATATCTGAAATTATTAAATCAAATCTTTTTTTATCCAACATTAAACTAGCATCAGCACCATTATCTGCTTCCATAACTTGATAATCAGCTAGCAGCAAACTGCGTTTAACTGTTTTTCTAAATTTTTCATCATCATCAACAACTAAAATTGAAATCTCACTATTCATTTGATTCTTCCTCTGGAGGAGGTGGTCTTCTTGGTAAATCTATTTTAAAGCAGGTATTTTCATTCTCTTTATCTAATTGAATCGTTCCTCCATGTAATTCAATTATTCCTTTGCAAACAGAAAGACCAAGCCCTGTGCCCTTTCCTATTTCTTTTGTTGTAAAGAAAGGATTAAAAATTTTTTTCTGAACATTCTGTGGAATCCCTTTTCCGCTATCAGTTATGGTAATATAAATTTTTTGATCATCTTTATCGATATCAATTTTGATCCATTTAGTTTTGTGTTCTTTAATTGCATCTCTTGCGTTATTGACTAGATTTACGATAACTTGATTTATTTGAGTTGGATTACACTCTAGTCCCCAGTTTTCTTTTGAATTATCGCTATTTTTTACTTCAATAGAAATAGAGTGATGCTTTAATTTATATTCACAAATTTGAATTGCATCATCTATGATTTCTAAAAAATTAGAAAAAACAAAACGACCATTCTTTCCATCCCTTGAATAACTTTTTAATGCTTTAATTATTTTTGAAATATGAGCAACAGAACTTTCGATATCATCAACAATTTCAGTGATTAACTCTTTTGGAATAACTGGTTTGTTAATGGCCGTTTTTATTTGTCCTAGACTAAGAAGGATTGCTCCAAGAGGGGTATTTATTTCATGGGCCATACCTCCGGCCATTTCACCCAAAAGGGCCATTTTTGAAGTTTCAAGTTCCCACGCTTTTTGTCGATAAAGTATATCGTTTGATATCTCTTCGCTATCTTTATTTTCTATTATTCATTCTTTGTTTCCAAAAATACAAGTCAAAGTATTGTTGTGACTAAGAGTATAAAAGAATAGTGTATATTTTAGAAAATTAAAAAAAATGGGCACAAAATGCCAGCTTTAAAAAAAATTTGGCCAGCTTGTAACCAGCAAATTGTGCCAAAGGTTATGTATGCAATTATTTCTGATTAATAGGTAATAAAATATTTGCTCCTTTACCATTTCCTCCAACAACCAAAGGACTAACTCCATTCCATTTTTCTATTAATTGTAAATCAATAACTCCAGGATTTTCTCTAATTGCTTTTCCGCGAACACTGATAGCCTGTGCTTCCCCTTGTGCTTTAATAATAGCTGTCTTGGCCTCAATCTCTGCTTTTTGCTGGGTAAATTTTGCTTTAGCAGCTTCTTGCTCTTGCACCATTTTTTGTTCAATTGCATTTTCTAACTCTTTTGATAGGCCAATGTTTCTAATCACTAAATCTTCAATAATTAAAATATCTCCGATTTTTTTTCTCGCAAGTTCCAGAGATCTATTTTTTATTAACTCTCTTTTTTTAACAATGCTTTCTGCACTTTCAAGTGCCACTGCTTCTTTCACTGCTTCTTGAACCCTTGGATCAATTAATGCTTCAAAAACATTTCCTGCATATTGGCGATATAGAGGGACAACAGATTGTTCTGGAATACGATATAAAACAGAAAGACCAATATTGATTTGCTGAAGATCTGACGAATATGATTCAGCATTTGTTGCGACGGTAATTTGCTTAACTGGTATTTGTATTATTTGAGAAATGAGAGGCATTTTAAACCCAAGTCCCTCTGCTTTAAAATCTTTTGACACAGAACCAAGAGTTACCATCACTCCTCGATGTCCTGGATTTATGATGTAGTATGATGACAGTACAATAATAATGCCTAAGAAAATAATAAGAAAAAATCCACCTTTTAGTAGGGGATTTTGCCCTCTAAAGATTTCATTCATTGCTTTTTCAAATTCAGACATTTTAAACTCCTTGTTTGATATAAAATTAGAAAATAAAAGTAACAAACTTCTATTAAAATACAAAGGATAACCGGTAAAAAAGCGTGTAAAAAATATCAGTTAACGCTCGGTGTTGTGGAAAAAGTATGTAAAAAGAATTATTCGTTGCTGTGTTTTTAGCATAAAGTCGTAATATATTTGAAGGAGTTAAAAATGCGTTTAATATCATTAATCCTTGCGATACTTCTTTTTTCTAATTTAGTTTTTTCTAAAGATATTGAAAGACCCGCAATTCTTATGATGGGTGATAGTTGGGCCGCATTTATGTGTCTAAATGGTTCATTGGCCGGAGTGCTAAAGGAGAATAAAGTTTATAATAAAGTAAAAATTCGTGGTTGTATTAATATGACAGACAAGGGATCAACATCGCATCAATGGGCCAGCGAAAAATATTTAAATAGAATTGAAAAAAAAATTAGAGATAGTGTAGATATAAAAATAGTAATTCTTAGTGTTGGTGGCAATGATATGAGATACCATTGGAATCCTGAGATGACACCAGCAGAAGAGTGGGCGGCATTTGAGGAATCTTATAGGAATGTTCAAAAAATTATTGATAAAATACAAGACGTGCGTTCGGATATAAAAGTTCTTGTAAGTGGATATGACTATCCGAATTTTTTAAAATTTACAAAATTATTACCAAAATTTGTTAAGGCCTTTAATCACCATGGAAGACCATCTCCAGATGTTATGAATGCTCGATTACTTAGAATAAGTAAGGCAATTTCTAAAGTTGATAATGGTGATAATGTTAGATATGTTCATCATTTTGGATTGATGCATTATTATTTTGGGAACTCTCGCGTAGGTCTTATGCCTAGACAGACTCTACCACCAGAAGAAATTTCTCCACCAGAAAATCCAATGCAAATTGGAGGAAATCCAGAAATAGAAAATGATACTGAAGCAATGTTTAAAATCAGAATACTTACTGGAGCGCTGTATCAAGATCCATTTCATTTAGGCAAATCAGGATTTAAATATCTTGCCAAGCACTTATATGATAATGCTTTAAAAAAATGGCTTGATGAACTCTTGCAAAGCAAATTTCAAGAACAAGTTAAAGAAGCCATTTAAAAAGATGCACAAAAGGTTTTTGCAGATTATATAATATCTTTGTTTTTGTGCTCGTATCTTTCAAAAATCCCCCAGGAGGTCTATTGTTTTTTTCAAATAAAACACCGTCATTTGCTCTTTGATAAAAAAGATCTTCAACTTCTTTTGTTAATTCTTTATTCCCTTCGCAAAAAATTGCCATTTCAGATGAAAACTCTTTTGATCTTGGATCAATATTATAGCTTCCGATCATGAAATCTTTATGATCGATGATGATCGATTTTGTATGAATATTCCAACCAGAATTATTTTGTCTATTTTTAAAATTTACTTGTGGCTCGTGTATTGTTTCTTTTCCTGTTGGAGTGTAAACAATAACGCCTTTTCTGTTCCAGTAGCTCATATTATCATTAGAAACATTTATGTCGAGCATTGCGGCTGCATCTTTTAATGGAAACATATAGGTGTTTGTATTAATTTTTATTTCGACATTTTTTTGTAGTAACTCTCTGAAAATATCTCTTTCAAATAATTCAAGAATAACACTTGGAGATTCTATTAAGACAGTATCTCTTGCTTCTTGTATCCTTTTAAAAATTTCCCTATGTAGTCTTTTTTTCTTCATTCCTCTACCTGGCAAATCGCTTATAATCATCATGTTTGAGCAAAAACCTCGAGGCATTTTTTTTAGTTCTTCTTCGCCATGATTATTTATTAAATCTCTGAGCAAAAGGTCATCATCTGTTATTGAGTATAAATAATCTCTCTCTTTTTTTGTCCATTTTAAGTATGCGTCTATATCTTTGGTTTTTGGTTTGTATTCTGTAGTATAAGAGTGCTGCCAAAAAGCATTAAATTGTTTATCAAGGTCAGAGACTATTGGTCCTGTTACAAGGATTCCTCTATCATAATAATTTAATTTTTCGCCAAGATTAAAGTATTCATTTGATTGATTACGTCCTGTTACCAGAGCAAATTTTTGGTCGATCGAAATATATTTTCGATGGTTTCGATACTGTCCTTTTCCAAAAAGTTGAACAGCATTACTTTTATTATATGTTTTTATTTTGATTCCACTTTCAAGTAAAACGGCCATATATGCTTTATCAAAATATACGAGTAAAGGAAGATCATCGATTAAAATTTTTACATCAACGCCCTCTCGACTTTTTTTCATCAAGTGTTGCATTACTATTTTTGTACTTTCGTCATGTTCGATCAAAAACATTTCATAGTTAATGCTTTTTTTTGCCTTATTAATCATTTGTAGTCGCAGTTCTAACTCAGCAATACCCTTGTCAACGATAACAACTTCATGTGGAACTCTTGTTCTTAAAACAAAAGGATATTCTTCTGCATTTAAAGCGTCTAGTGTATGTCTCTCTTTCTTAAAAGCATAAAAAGAGCGCTCTGTTATATCATCTAAAAATGATGATGTTTGTTCATATAAAAAACTATGATCGTCAAAAGTTCCATCGCCACTTTCTGTTGCAATAGCAGTTGGCAAGATTAGTTTTGTTGTTAAAAAAAGTAAAAATATGATTTTTGTTACCATGCAATAGATCCTTATTTTATTATCGTTGTTGTCACTGTTTTTGCCACAAGAGATCTTTTTAGCTTTAACTCCGGAGATTGTTGGAGCATTTTATAAATTAGAGGATACTCTTTTGCCTGGTACTTAACACAAAGATCTGTGGAGCGTTGTGTGTCTAAAGGAAGTTCGCCTTTAGATATTTTCCACAAATCGTGATTTACTACTTGGGCAAAACAGTGAGGTTTTGGAATTCCAACGATCTCGCTCATTTTTGACCAAAGAGTACTTACACCTTCTTTAACTACGTTACCAAAACTCATCGGCAAAAAGTCGCAAGGAAAAAGTTCGCCTTTCTCATTAATATATGAATGCTGTACTCCGGCCCCGCAACCAAAACGTTCATAGCTTTCGGTATATGCAAAAGTTGTAACCTTTGGAAGCCATGGCCTTCGATTTGCTTCATGATGAAGTTCTATTAAAAGTTTACGATCTTTTGCGGTATAAAAAACATCGTCATTTTCCTTAATTAATTCTCCACATCGAATTGGTTCCAGTACTCGAACTTCGTGTACTCCGATTGATTTTACAAATTTTAAATATTTAAAGAAGTAGTCACGGTTTAGTTGATGTTTATAAACAACGATTTGTGCCATAGTGTAAAGACCGGCGGCCTTGGCATTTTTCATAGCAGCGATTGCAAGATCAAAGGCCTTATTGCCACCTCTTCTTTGATTATGAACTTCTTTAATATATGAATCAAGACTAATGCCTATAGCAAAAAGACCACTTCTTTTTAAGCTAAGAGCTCTCTCTTTGGTAAGGCCAGCACCGCTTGTAAATAAAAAAGGAACAGAGCGATCATCAATTGAAGAAATTAGTTCTTCTACGTCGCTTCGAAGAAGAGGTTCGCCTCCTGTTAAACCAATAATCCCCACTCCCATATTTTGAAGATCGGCAATTATTTTTTGCCACTCATTTGTTGTTAATTCATCTTTGCCATCTGAAATTGCAGCACTACAGTGCGCGCAACGGTAAGGACATCTTTTTGTGATTGCCATATACATAGAAACGGGAGCATCTCTTTTAGATGTTACCCTATCACTGTATGAACGACTCTCTTTTCTTATTCCATTTTTTAATGCTCCAGATGGTACCGGAGGTAAAAAAGATGAAAACACATATTTCCCTTGATGATGAACAATTTTTTCACCATCAAACATCGCTTTTACGATTTCAAAAAGCTGTTTTTTGCTATAGTTTTTACTCTCTGCATTTGATGAGAATTTTTGATCTGCTTGCTTTAAAAAATTTCTAACATTTTTATCGCAAATCATACGAATAATTGTTGGTAAATTTGATAAATACATAAGTCTCCTCACATTTTTCTTGCAACAATCCAAACGAAATTATGATTGATGCAGTATTGGTTTTGGCTTTTCATTTTTTCTGAAAGTTCACTAATAATCGATGGTTTGATAACAAATTCATTTTTAAACATAACTCTAGTTCCAGCTCCTGCTCCAGAGTCTTGAATCCAGTGATATAGTTCATTCGCTGTTTTTTTACAGACAACTTCAACTCCATCACATGCTTTAAGTGTTACAAAACCAGATTTTTCAAACCATGATTGGAAGTCGTTTTTATCTTTTGCAAGTTTGGAAGAAATATTTAAAAGCTTTCCAACTTGATCTTGATGCTTTGTCATGACATTTAAGTAGCACTCTAATAAACCATTTAGTGTTCCCTGCCTATTTCCAATAAAAGCAACGAGCCCATTTTTTGTTAATGCATTAGCACATGCTTTAAGAAGAATTTCTGGGTCAAAATAAGAAATTCCCCAACCACAAGTTATAAGGTCAAATTTTTGTGAACTATTTTTTAAAAAGGATAGAGCATCTTGGTTTAAAAGAGTTAGGTTTTTACAGTTTTTATTATTTTCTTGACACTTTTTTAACATGCCTGCAGATATATCAATTCCTGTAATTTTAGCTTCTGGATTAATTAAGTTTATCGCATTTGTGATATATCCTGTTCCGCAAGCGATATCTAATACGTTAAAATTGTTTGAGCTATTTTCTGGTAAATATTTTTTTAAGGCAGTAATCATGGCATCGGTATGTTTGCCCATTTGTGCTTGCCAAATATCATAGGTTAAAGATACCGTATCGTATTCTTTCGCATAATCAGCATCAGTAACAAAATTTTTACAGAGATGGTGGCCAAGGAGCTTTAGCATTAGCTTTGCTCTCTTTAATTTATTTTGTACAAACGACATAATATATATTCCCTTTTATAAAGTTTTTAATTTTGAATCCTGCTGTAATTAATAAATTCTCGCATGATGCAGCGTTGTGAAATAAAACATTTTTAAAAAAAATCTTTTCTAAACAAACGAGAATTTTTACAAGCATAGCGTCTTTATCAAAGTCATACATTACAAACATGCCGTCATCTGTTAAAACCCTTTTTATTTCAGCGAGCACTTTTGTTTGATCTTTTAGATGATGTAAAACATCGCACATTATAATTCGATTAAAGCTTTGATCTTTAAAGGGAAGTTGTGTTGCATCTCCAACTATGCTCGTAATTTTGTCATTATTAGATAAATGGGAAAGCATCTGTTGGCTTTCATCGATGATTGTCGCATCTTTTAGATTGTTAATTAAAAAAGACACGATATGTCCTGTACCACCACCAACATCCAAAAGAGATTCATTGCCTTTTAATTGCAATAACTCTTTGAGTTGATCTATGCGGTATAAACCAACGACTTTCATGAAAGTGTCATATCCAGAATGAATGTGGTCAAAGGTTAGTGCCATTTGTCCTCTCTTAAAAAACTGATGCCGTAAAGAGATAGTATCTTAGCTTTTAAATAAGTGCTTAATTACTTGCAAGATGTGAAATTGTTTCAAAAAGTGTCTTGTTTTTAGACAGGCCATATAAAAAGAACAGACCAGATTGCAAAAAATATATTAAAGCATATTATTCATGGATAAGTGTTTTTATTTGGACGTGTGCAGTAATTTGTTTCATTGTTAATAGATTTTAAAGGAGTTTTTATGAAATTAGGTGTTGCAATTGCTCTTAGTACCTTATCTCTTGCCGCTAGCGCGCAAATGGTTGATTTAGAAGTTCAAATGAAAAATTCTAGAGGTGATGTTCGGTTGACATCTCTAAGTAGTGCTGATTTACAGGATGTTAACTTAAGTCTTGATGGAGAAGTTTGTCGGGTTGCATTTGATAGGAAAAAAGCATCATCAGGAAATATTGTAACAGATATTTTTAATGGAATTGGAGAAGTTATTGCAGATGCTGTTGATCAAATTATTTTTAATGAGGGAGTTACGGCAACAACTTTTAAAATCTCTATTGAATCAAATGGCAATGTCGCAACAAGTGATGGAATTGCATTTAAACAAGTTATGGAAGATCTATATTCTGAATTTGAATTAAAATTAAACAGCACAACTTGTGTTGTAAAAGCTTTGGCCCCTGTAGGCAAATAGTATTGATTGTTGTATAAATAAGCTCGGCGACAAGTCGGAAGTCAATAGGGTAATTACTCAAAACTTTAGGGCATCTACGTTGTCAAACTTCAGGCTGCCCATCGCTGCGCTGTACATTAGTACAGCTCACTCGGGCACCATCGTTTTCCTAGTATCTGCCCCAAACTTTTGAGTAATTTTTTCCCTAAGTTTTTGAGTAATTACTCAACAGGAGCTTACATGCAGTGGTTTTTAGATCTATTTACCGTTTTTTCCGTTTCCCAAACAATGATTATTCTAAGTATTGTTATTGCGGCCGGTTTATTCCTTGGAAATATTAAAATTGGTGGTATTTCCATAGGAATTACCGGCGTCTTATTTGTTGGCATTGCTATCGGTCACTTTGGATTTACAATTGATCCACACACTTTAGAATTTTTACGAGATTTTGGTCTGATTCTTTTTGTATATACAGTTGGGATGCAAGTTGGCCCTGGATTTTTTTCTTCGTTTCGAAGAGAAGGCTTAAAGTTAAATATTTTAGCTGCATTAATTGTTATATTAGGCCTTATTATTACTTTTTTAATTTCTAAATTTGGTGGTGTCGACATCAATGTTGCTGTTGGCCTTTTTTCTGGAGCAACAACCAATACTCCATCTTTGGGTGCCGCACAACAAGCTTTAATAAGTATTCATGGTAATGCTAGTGAAATTGTAAAAACTCCAGCGTTAGGTTATGCGATCGCATATCCGTTTGGTATTCTTGGGGTTATTTTGTCTATGTTATTTTTAAAAAATATTTTTAAGATTAATATTGATGCCGAAGAGGCCCAATTTATAGATCTATCAAAGAAAGAAACACCAAACTTAGAAAACATTAATATAAAGGTTACTAATGCTGCCATTTGTGATTTGCCTGTCGAAAAACTTGACTGCTTAAAAGATCAAGAAACTGTTATTTCAAGAGTAATGCGTGATGGAGAAGTTTTTGTAGCGCTCAACAATACTCATTTAAAGATTAATGATGTTATTCATCTTGTTGGTAGTCGTGCACACTTGCTTGAACTTGAAAAAATCATAGGAATTAAGGTTGATGTCGATATTTCTGCGCTAACTAGTCCATTGGGGAAAAAACGCATTTTAGTAACAAAAAATGAAATAATTGGTAAAGGTCTTTTGGATTTAAACTTGTATGAAAAATTTCGAGCTGTTATTACAAGAGTTAGAAGAGGAGAAGTCGAATTTGCTGGCGCAAGCAATCATAAATTAAACTTTGGCGATCTTGTTACTGTTGTTGGAGAAAAAGAAGCACTTAAAAATGTTGCTGATTATTTAGGAAACTCTATAAAAAGTTTTAATCATCCACAAATTATTCCTGTATTTGTAGGCATAGCGCTAGGAGTTATTCTTGGTAGTATTCCAATAAAATTTTCAGGATTACCTTATGCCTTTAAAATTGGTCTTGCTGGTGGACCATTGCTTGTTGCCATACTGTTTAGTTGGCTTGGAAAAATAGGCCCTCTTATTTGGCACATGCCAACAAGTGCTAATTATGTGCTAAGAGAAATAGGAATCTCAATTTTTTTGGCCTGTGTTGGTATTCGAGCAGGAGGAATGTTTTTTACAACACTTTTTCAAGGAGATGGTTTTTATTGGATGCTTCTTGCGGCCTTAATCACTGTAATACCTGTAATTCTTGTTGGGATTATTGCAAGAGCTATACTTCAAAAAAACTTTATGACTGTTTGTGGGCTTCTTTCTGGAAGCATGACAGATCCACCGGCCCTAGCATTTGCAAATCAGATTGCAAAATCAGATACACCTGCAATAGCTTATGCAACTGTATACCCTTTAACCATGATGATGCGAGTAATAGGGGTGCAGCTACTCATTATCTTTTTTGGGTAAGAATTACAAAAACATATTATTACTCCCTTTTCTTTCAAATTTCAGCTATGATGGCAATTTTTTGATAATTAAAAGATTTATTCGTAGGAGTTTTTTTGAAAGTAGTTGATGCAATTTCTAAAATATTGGTCTCTGATTTACAGATGACTCATTTTTTTGGAATAAGTGGTGCAAACATTGAGGATCTTTTTGATTCTTTGGAAAGAAAAAGACGAACAATTTTTCCTGATATAAGAATCGTTTTAGCAAAACATGAATTTGGTGCAGTGACAATGGCAGATGGTTTTTTCAAAATATCAGGTAAGATGGCCGTGGTCTTAGCAACGTCAGGTGGTGCGGCCCTAAATATTCTAGCAGGACTTGGCGAGGCCTATAATTCCCGAATTCCGATGCTAGTTTTTGTTGGAGCACCATCTCTTTCTCTTGAAGGTAATGGTGCTTTCCAAGATAGTAGTGGACTTGGTGATAGCTTTTCTATTATGACGATATTTAAAGCTATTACTTGTTATGCAGAAAAGCTTGTAGATACTAAGAGAACTCAGTAAATTGTACTAATGGCATACAAGAGGGCCCTAGAGAACAGTCGCCCAGCAGTTATTGTTTTGCCTAAAAATATTCAAATATCAGATGTTTTAATTTTAAATGAAAAAGATAATAAGATCCGGCCGTACTCTTCTACTGCTAATTGCAATGTTGATAAATTATTTATCGATGATTTACTAAAACATAAAAATCAGATTATTTTTTGGATCGGCGCTGAAGCGACTAGAGCTGGTATTTATGATGAGATTTATTCCTTGGCAAAAAATCTAAATGCGTTGGTGCTTTTAGGCCCAGAAGGAAAAAGCTCCTTTCCCGAAACAGAGCAATCATTTTTAGGAATTAGTGGAGTAATGGGGGAGTCTAGCACAAAACTGCGATCCTCTTTTGATCGTTGTAGTGCTGTTTTTATGATTGTTATGCGCGGTTTTCGCTTGGTGCCAAAAGTAATGAATGAGATTCTTGAGCGTAGTAAAATAAAGGGCCGTGATTTAGCTGCATTGATTACCAATCAACCAAATCATACATTTTTGCGAAATTGGCGTGAAGCTATACAAATCCCAAAAGAACGGCATATCGAATCTTTTGAGAGTTTAGGTAATTTATTTCAAGCAGGGATTCCTATTAATTTAGAGTTAGCGCTTTCGTCGAAGAAAATTGATTCTTTAGGTGATATTCTTTTGGCAGGATTTTCTCATGCGGGAGATTATTCTGCGGCAGCACTTCTTTCTCCAGTCAAATAGCATTCACTGTTTATTTTAGTAGTGATTAAAGGTGTAAAAATTCCTTCTTGCTTTAAATTAGCAATATGTGTATATTACAAAATATGCATGGAGTTTAAAAATGAATTTAAAAAAATATAAAAAACGGGCCGAAATTATCAAAGCAATGGGGCATCCTGCTCGTCTTGTAATTATTGAGGCCTTGGCAAAGAAAAAAGAGTTGTGTGTTTGTGAATTAAATGAATTATTTGAAATGGATCAGTCGACACTTTCACGCCATCTAATTGTTTTAAAAAATGCAGGCATAATCGAAGATGATAAGCGGGGGCTTAAAGTGTTTTATAGTTTGCGTACTCCGTGTGTATTAAAATATATCGACTGTATTGAGGCAGTCATAAATACCAAAGAATAAGGGTTGAAATATGGATTTTAAAGCGGAATGGAAGAAACTATTTTGGATGATTATCATCTTTATTGGATTGTATTTTTTGCCGATCGGAAATGCCAAATTTGATAACGCGATAATGGAGTCACTTCACCTCATAAAATGGTACGCTCAAGAGCATGTTTTACTTTGTTTAATACCGGCATTTTTTATTGCGGGAGCAATTTCAGTCTTTGTTAGTCAAGCATCTGTGATGAAATACTTAGGTGCTAAGGCAAATAAAGCTTTGGCATATACTGTTGCCGCTTTTTCTGGAACAATTTTGGCGGTTTGCTCTTGTACCATTCTTCCTCTTTTTTCTGGAATTTATAGAATGGGTGCAGGCCTTGGTCCTGCTACTACATTTTTATATTCAGGCCCAGCAATTAATATTTTGGCAATAGTTTTAACTGCGAAAATATTAGGGTTTCATCTTGGTGTCGCGCGGGCCGTTGGTGCTATCGTTTTTAGTATCGTCATTGGTCTATTGATGCATTTTATCTTCAGAAAAGAAGAAATTGCAAAATCAAACAAGCAGATGATGCTGCCAGAACCAGAGGTCACTCGGCCTTTATATCAAAATATTTTATATTTTCTTTCCATGGTCGGAATTTTAGTTTTTGCAAATTGGGGAAGGCCACTTGAAACTCACGGCCTATGGTTTTCACTATATTCGAGTAAATGGATTATCACCTCAGCTTTTTATTTCGCTTTCAATATAATTCTCTGGCAGTGGTTTGGACTAAGGCTTTGGAAAATTATTGGAGCGACAATTACAGTGGGAATAGTACATTTTCTATCTCCTGAAAATCCTATTGTGCCTTTTACTGTCGGTTTTATTTTATTATCAATAATTGCAAATACAGGAACAGATGAAACCAAAGAGTGGTTTTCATCTTCTTGGACATTTTCTAAACAAATCTTACCTCTTCTTCTTTTCGGTGTTGTCATTGCAGGATTTTTGCTCGGTCGGCCAGAGACGGAGGGCATTATTCCAAAAGAATGGATTGTAAATCTTGTTGGTGGTAATTCCTTTGGTGCAAATTTCTTTTCCTCTTTTGCTGGTGCTTTTATGTATTTTGCAACTCTTACGGAAGTGCCAATATTGCAAGGACTTATTGCAAACGGAATGGGGCAAGGGCCAGCTCTTGCACTTTTGCTTGCTGGTCCGGCCTTAAGTTTACCAAACATGTTAGTTATTCGAACTGTAATGGGAACCAAGAAAACAGTGGTGTTTGTAACACTTGTAATAATTATGGCCACAATCTCTGGCATGATTTACGGACACTTTTTTTCTATAGCAGAAATATAATATTAAAAAGTAATTGGAGGAGTTTATGAAGATTCAAATTTTAGGTACAGGTTGTCCAAAATGTAAAAAGCTATTTGATAACGCTGCCGCGGCAATCAAAGAAAGTGGCGTCAAATGTGATTTAGAAAAAGTTGAAGATATCGATAAAATTACAGATATGGGAGTTATGATGACCCCCGCTTTAGCGATTGATGATGAAGTAAAAGTCGTAGGCAAAGTTTTAGATGTTGCGGCAATCAAAGCATTGCTTGAAGGTAAATAAAAGAGGAATTTGATGAATAGCAAAAAAATTGTTTCAATTATATTAGGAATATTTGTTATTATTTCTGTGGTGTATTTAGCGATAACAAGTTTATCACCAAATAGCAGTAATCAAAGTAGCACGCAAAACCAAAACAAGGAAGCGGTAACCGTAGTTGCACAATCGAAAGCAATACCAGTGACAACTTCTCAAGTTGAATCGCAAGCGGTTCAAAAAGGAAAAGTGGTTAATGGCCTATACTTTCATGGAACTAACCGTTGTTACACCTGTAATTTAATGGAAGGTTATATTAGAGATGTAATTAAAGAATCTTTCTCCAAAGAAATAAGCGAGAAACGACTTACTTTTCAAAATTACAATGTAGATGAGCCTGCTTATAATCACTATATCCGTGATTACCAACTTCAATCTATATCTTTGTTTTTGTCTTTAACAAACGATGGGAAAGAAGAAAAGTATGAAAATATAAATAAAATATGGCAATTAGCAAAAAATGAAACCATGTTCAAAAATTATATCAGATCAGAAATTAAGCGTTTTTTGGAGATGTAGGATGGAACTAATATTCGGCTTAGCTTCAGCGCTGTGGATCGGGATATTGACTGCAATTTCTCCTTGTCCTTTGGCCACTAATATTGCTGCAATTTCATTTATTTCAAAAAAAATTGAGAAGAAAAGAATTGTTCTCTTTACTGGTCTGCTTTATACACTTGGCAGAGTTGTTACTTACGTCGTTCTTGCATATCTAATAATGGAAAGTCTTGTGCAAATTCCAGGTCTGTCGTTTTTTTTACAAACTCAAATTTCTAAAATAATAGGCCCACTGCTAATTGTCATCGGGATGTTTCTACTTGAGATGATATCGATCCCTTTGCCTTCTTTTGGCGGTAATTCAAAGTTGCAAAAGTTGTTTCAAAACATGGGAATATGGGGAGCCTTTCCTCTCGGCGTGCTGTTTGCTTTATCATTTTGCCCTGTTTCTGCGGCCCTCTTTTTTGGAAGTCTAATTCCACTTGCGACTCAACATTCCTCCACTGTTTTTTTCTCTTCAATGTACGGGATCGGAACGGGATTACCTGTTTTTGTTTTTGCTATATTGATTGCATCCACCGCCATGATGCCGATGCCCGTGCTGGTGCCCGTGCTGGTGCCCGTGC
>CAZCDT010000059.1:0-19133 GCA_964497525.1 uncultured Bacteriovoracaceae bacterium | reverse complement strand
CCAATAAAAGCATCTGTAAAATCAATTAACTCTTTTTGAGTCGGTAAACGATTTAAATATTTTTCAAACAAAGAAGATATCATTTCGGCTGCAGTAAAATAACTAGTACCAAAAGAACAGTTAGCGACTCTTGCTTTATGTCCATTGATATATGAAGCAATTAAGGTAAGTCTTGTCATATTGTTATCTGCCATTTCAAGTAATGCGGCAAAAATATCATCTGCGGTTGGTGCAGGTTCAAAACTCTCTTCGTCATTTTTTTTATTTTCTTTGTTATTAGTGAATGACTCTCTTTTTTGAACTAAACTATCTATAAGAGTTGTTGCACTCGTGGCCATAAGTTTTATGCTTAAAAGTTTCAAATCTTTTGATGATTCTTTTGCAATAATTCCTGCGACATGAGTTCCGTGCATAAAGTTAGAAACAATTGATAAACGAGTAAAAAAAGTAGGATCCTCTCTTTTTTCTAAAAGCCAAGATTTATCATCCTCAGTTACTTCTCCTAAATAACTTCTTTCTTGAATTTCAAAAAATCTTTCTACATCATCGTTATATAACTGAAGATATTTATAATCGATCACAAGGTTGTTATTTTCTGCAAAATTCCAACCAAAAATATCATCGATATAGCCATTTAAATCGTTATCGTTTTCATCCAAACTGCTATCAAGAGAGTTAATCCAAATTTTTTCTTCAAGATCTTTATGTTTGGTATCTGTTCCAGAGTCAATGACGGCAACAACTGTGGCATGTGATGAAAAAACTAATAATAAAAGGAAGGCCAAAACTAAAATTTTTATACCCGTCATTTATTCCTCCAAATTTTCTATTAGAAAAAAAACTAAAGTCGCCTAGAAGTTTTACTAATAGCTTGTTTTGGCGTCATTAAACAAAAAAGAGTGTTAGTCGTCAAAGGTAGTTGTCTAAAATAGTCTGTCATTACTCGGGGCGTTATTACTTTTTGTAATTTTATATAAATAAAATCTTTTAATATCAACCTCTTAAGAGATGAGAAGTGAGATTATAAATAATATCGAAAATAAAAGATGAAGCATTGCACTCTTTTGATCATGTGTTTCTATTTCTACTGATGTCTTATGGTGCCACATGCTTTTTGCAAAAGAGAATGCCAGAGGGAGTGTAAGAAGTACTAAAAAAACTGTCCAATTAAGATCTAAATAAATAAAAAGAAAAAGAGTCCAGAAATATGGAAGAAAAAGTAAAATCAAATAGTAAAGTTTTGATAATTTTAAATCCAAAATTATGGCCATAGTTTTTATTTTGGCCTTTTTATCTCCCTCCATATCGCGAATATTGTTTGCGTGTAGAATTGCAATAACTAAAAAACTAAGAGGAATTGAGTATAAAAATGAAAGATACAGATCAACATTAAAAATAGTTGCAGCACCCAAAAATAAAAAAGGTCCAAACCCTAAAAAAACTGCCAAATCACCAAGCCCACGATATTTTAATTTTAAAGGCCTTGTGCAATATCCAAAAGATAATATTGATCCTAAAATTAGAATGATTAAAAAAGTAATCCCGTTAGGTAATACAAACAAAAAATAAATTGCAATTGAGACTGCGACAAAGAACAATAATATCGAAAAATACAAATAGTCTTTTGGCAAAAAATCTTTTGAAACTAAAAGATGATTCGCACAATATTTGTCAAACTGATCTACGCCATTTTTAAAATCAAAGTAATCTGAAAAAATATTAATTCCAGCATGTAAAAACACACCGGCAATAGATGTTAAAATCAAATAAAAGACATTTTTATCTTCTGATAATAAAAAAACAATTAATATAGGAAAAATCGTAACAGTAAATGTAAATGGTCGTGTTGCTATAATTAACTTTTTTAACATAAGTACCCTAAAATAAAAGTGGCCCAATTAATGGGCCACTTTGTTGCTAATTTTTTTTAAAAAAATTAAAGATTCTTCAAAAATTCAATGTTTGTAATTCTTGTTACATCTTCGCCACGACATCCATCGTTTAAGCACTTATTTGGTCTATAACACCAAGATGTATAGTCAAAAATATAATCTTTTTCCCCTCGAACTAAAATTCCTTCTACAAGACCAGATTCTAAATCAAAGACAGCAGAACCTGAATTTCCTCCGAAAGTATCTAAGTTAGCAACAAAATAATCTGCAATAGTGTTATTTCTAACATATGCTCCTGCAGCGACTTTTGTTGGAAGTCCTGTTGGATGGCCAATTACTACAATTTGAGCATCATCAGAAACTTTACCTTCAGTTCTAAATTTTAAAGGATTTCTGCCCTCAACAACTCTATCTAAACGAACCAATGCATAATCATTTGTATCGTTTAAAACAAACTCTACAACTTCTTTACAGCTATAAACTTGATTTTCTAAAAACGACATAATTGGAGTGTCTTCGCTATCCATACGGTAATCAAAAATCCATTTAGCTTTTACACATGGGTCATCACCTGGAGATTTCTCCATACAATGTCCAGCTGTCACTAATAAATCAGGGCCAACTAAAAAACCAGAACACATTGCAGCCGTCGGTTGATTTGCAAACTTTTCATCTGCACAGATACCTGCATCCGCTAAAGACCCACTTGTCACATTATATCCAAAGACTCCACCAGAAATATCCTTTACGGGAACCATTGCTGCTGTTGAATTTGCTAAATCAACTAGTTGGGGATTTAAAACTTCGTAAACATCAAGACGATCATCTTGGCCATAAATAACCTTTTCCGTGGCGTGTGCTCCTAAAGACCAAACGGCCATAAGTCCAATCAAGCACATAATCTTCCTTAATTTCATTTTTGCCTCTCTAATTTGATCTGGATTCATTCCAAATCTTACTTATATATAATTAAACTTTCTTTTTTATATTTATGACAACTGACAACTTCTTACACTTACCTTAATTTTTTCATAAATTTAAACTATCATGAAAAGATCCATGATCTATTATCCGGATCTTTTACTAGAATCTCTCGTAGCGAATTAATGTCATCTATATTTATAATATTACCGATACTATCTTTTAATTCGATTCTTAAGTTTGAAAAATTTTGGTCTTTGTAATTTAAAAATATAAGTTTTTTCGCAAAATCATGAAGCTCTCTTTTATCATCAAAGTTATTTGTTATTTCAAATAACTGACTCTCTTGCATATAAGAAATCTCAATATTTATTCCAAAACAAAAAATTCCATAAGAGCTATCATCTTTGAATTCTTTTAACTCTCCTTCAAAAACATTTACTAAAAAATGGGCCATTAAAGATGGATTTTTGCTATAAAGTTTTATTTTACAACAAGAAAGAATCATTAAAACTAACCTTTGATGTGCAAAAGTTTTACACGACTTAAAACCATAACCATAAGATAAATAAATGCAGAAAATAAAACAATTACAGGACCCGATGGCAAGTCAAAAATAAAACTTAAAAACAGCCCCCCAGTACCTGACAAAATAGATATAATCGTTGCGACAATCATCATTTGCCACATTTTTTTAGATATAATTTCAGCCGTGGCCGCTGGTAAAACGAGCAGTGCCTGGGCCAGGATAATACCTACAATTTGAGTAAGAATTAAAACTGTAATTGCAATCAACAAAAATAAAATTGTTAGAAAAAAAAGTGGAGAAATACCTCTTAAAAAAGAAAACTCTTCATCAAATGATACATACATAAATTGATAATAAAAAAGACGAACAATAAATAACAAAAATAGCAAAAATAGAATCACAAAGCATAAGTGAGAATCAGAAATTAAAAGCATATTGCCAAAAAGATAACTCATTGGATCGATACTACTACCAGATATCGCAATAAATATAGGCCCCATCGCAAGACCAATAGACCACATCGCATTGATTAAGGTGTCCTCTTTACCTTTAAACTTAAAATATACAATAACAATTATAAATACAGCAACTACCGCAGAGAAAAAAGCACCAAGCGATACAATTGGCCAAGATGAATCAAAAAAAGGTGTTAAAAAAACGCCAAATCCAATTCCTCCTAAAATAGTATGAGATAAAGCTCCTGCGATATAACTTATCCTTTTTGCAACAACATAAGTTCCAATAATCCCAAAAACAAAAGATGAAAAAATAATCATAAAAATGGAATTTCTAATAATATCACTATGAAAAAATAAAGTGGAGATTGTTTCCATTTTACACATTCTCCTATAGATGCTCATGTTGCACAATTTTTAATGTGCCATGATAAAGGGCCAATAAATTTTCAGTAGTTATTTCTTTTGTTTGATGCACAACTACTTCTTTATTTATACACAGTACCTTATCAACCATTTTATCTACAAAATTAAATTCATGAGAAACAAATAAAATAGTTTTCTCATGCTTAAAAGATGCTAGTAGCTCCATTAAACTTAATTCAGCAGTTGCATCAATATTTGCTAATGGTTCATCAAAAATTAAAATTTCTGGGCCACTTACTAATGCCCGAGCAATCAATACTCTTTGTTTTTGCCCACCAGATAGATTATTAAAGAGATGATTTTTAACTTCTTGCAAATCTAATTGCCGTAAAACTTTATCAAGATGAAAATAATCATTTTTACCAAATATCCCACCAAAAAGACCTGGCCTTATTCGTCCCATCAAAATCACTTCAGAAACCGTTATTGGAAAGCGTGGATCATAGTGCATATACTGAGGCATATACCCTATTGTTTTTTGCATTTTACTTGTTGCCAACCCATTAATTAAAATTGTTCCATTTGTAGGAGCTAAAAGACCCATTAACAATTTTAACAGAGTAGTTTTGCCTCCACCATTTGGTCCTAACAAACATACAAACTCTCCTTTTTTTATGCAAAAAGAGACATCTTTTAAAATTGATTTTTTATCAAAAGTAAAATCAACATGCTCAAATGATATTACTTTTTCTAAAGAATTCATTTATCGCCTTTTTTCATGATCTCTAAAAGGTTATCATAAAAGAGCAGTAGGTCGCGATTTAATAGATCAATTGTCATAATTTTTACATCTAAAATTTTGGCAAACTCCTCTGCTTTTTTAAAAGAAAAATCACTAGGAACAATTAGATGAGAAAACTTATGTTTTTTTACATCCTCTTTTATTGCTATAACATTTTTTAAAGTTATGTGATGATCATGTTTTTCTAAAGAGAACTCTACGATCTTATAATCTTCTTCTAAATGCCCAAGGGCCTTATGAAGTGTTAAAATTTTTAAATTTTGAGTTTGAGCCGTAAATGATTCGATTTTCAAATGCTTCTCATCAATTTTTGCAATAAAATCATTTAATCGATGATTTAAAATTTCTTTTTTTTCTGGATATATAGAAACTAACTTGTTACCAATTTTTTTTACAATATTTTTCATTTTTATTGGAGAAACCCACAAATGATCATCCTTTACTTTATTAATCTGATCTTTTCCTAAAACAACAATATCTAACTGAGGCAGAGATTTTTGTATTTTTTTTATCAGTCGATCTTCAAAGTGTGCCCCTAAAACAAATAAGACTTTTGCCTTCGATAATTTTGCCAACATCGAAGGTGTAATATCCATTGCTTCATGACTTGTTACTGGGCCTAAAACAACATCAACACTACAATCAGTTTGGCAAATAGAGACTAAAGGAGAATATAATGGCCCGAGCGTTACAAAAAAAAGATCACTTGCTTTTAATTGATTAAAAGAGAAGATAAAAACAAAAAACAGAAACCTTAATATATTCACTATATTTCTCCAACCAAAGTTACCAACGAGATGATATTAAATAAGTAAACAGGTAAGTAGAATAACGCAAGAATCATAAATTTGTATAGGGATATATTATTTTTAAACACTAGCAGATTTTCTTCATATAGATGCCATAACTCTGATAACATAAATTCCAAATCATCTTGCATGCTCTTTCCATTTACCGACCACTCAGAGACTAAACTCTTAAGTTTTAACTTTAATGTATCCAAATCTCTTTTTGTTACGAAATCTAAACTATCTAAGTTAGATTGTGTTAAAACATCTCTAACACTTAATCTCACTGCAGATAAAAGCTTTATCTTATATAAAATTTCAAACATTATTCCAAAAGGGCCAAAAATATAGATCCTCTTTTTTTTAATCAAAAACATAAAAATCAAAAAACCAATAAGCTGTATTAAAACACCAATAATTTTAAAGACAACCAAAACTCGTTCTTGTAACACGTACTCAACTAAATATAAAAATCCCCACGTTATAATGGCCATTAATAAAAATTGTAAATAGGCATTTCCCATTTCTTTGTTGATACCTCTTTCAAAACGAAGATCTATCATTACTCCTTTTTTTAATTCAATAAGCTCCTTTTTAAAGGATGCTCCATTTAACTTAACTTGTTGCAGTATTATAAATAAAACCTGAGTAAAAAATTTGTACTGACATATCGCCAAATTTTTAATTTTATCAATCGAATAAGAATATGCGATTTTGCCGATGACCTCTTCTAATTTCAATCCATTGCAAACATTACTCAAGGAAAAAAAATTACGAGAATGAGAAATAAACCATTGATTTAATACTTGAAAAGGAATCACAAATTTTAAATTAATTGGTAAATACAAAACTAAAAGGGTGACAAAGAGCACTTGAATTAAAACTAAAATCATAGATGACCTCTGAGATAAAAATAGTAAAAAGTAAAAAACATCTTTCAAAAACTATTCCAATTTTAAACTAGATTCAATGCTCTAAATCATGTTAGTATTTATTAAACTTTGAGGATAAACATGGAACAATTAAACCCCGATCTCCTAATTCAAAAGAAATCTTTTAATATTAATAAAGAAATTGATTTATCTAAGATATCAACTATTGAGTTAGAAAAAAAAATAGAAAAGCTAAATTGCTTCTGCCTTTCTTTTGATCCATACAAGAAGATCAAAAAGAAAGATCAAAATATACTAAAAGAGTTTGGAATTTTAGACTTTGATAATCCTTTTACAATCACGAATCAACTAGTCTTTAAACTCGAAAACATGATTGAAGAGTTACATCGCAGACAAAAATTATAAATAACTCAAATAAAAATGTTAAAAAAAGTTGAAATCCACCCTCATTCCTACAAAGCTTTTACTCAAGGCCATTTTTGGATTACCCCAGATAGATTTAGTCTAAAATTTCCAACAAATGAACGATTTTTGCTTGCAACTTTTAATAATCGAGATGTCGCGATTTTGTTAAATGATCCAGAACACAAAGATATCAAGGCACGACTATGGCAACTTCTACCACTTACTCAAAAAAATACCACTTTTGATTTTTATCTCGAGTTAAAAGAGAGATTTTTTAATGCCTGTAAAAAAAGATTAGATATTATAAAAAATGCGACTAGAGAAAATTTATACCTAATTTTTGGCGAAGGCGATCACATCCCAGGTCTATTTATTCAAAAATTAAATGATTATTTTGTTTTTCAAGTTTACACAAATTTTTGGCATCAAGAGCAAGAGTTTTTACAAGTAGCTTTACAAAATTTTCTAAAAGAAAACGATATCCCATTTAAGGCCTTTTTCTGGCAAAATCGAGGAATAAAAAAAAGTATTAAACAAATATTCCCACAAGAAAAATGTCCTGGAAGTTTTATAATTAAAGAGAATCAAATTAAACTAAAGGTTGATCTTTTTTTACAAGATGATTTTTTATTATACACAGACATGGCGGCAATAAGAGAATGGCTGACTCAAAAAGAATTTAAAATAAAAAGCTGCTTAAATCTTTTTTCCTACACTGGAGCCTTTTCATTATGGGCACTGGATCAAGGAGCAGATGAGGTTGTATCTGTCGATCTATCTCAAAAATACCTAGACATTTTAGATGAAAATATAAATCTTAATAATAAAAACTGGCATAGTAAGCATTTAAAAAAAATAATGCCCACTTCTTTGGCCCTAAAAGAGCTTTGTGCAGAAAAAAAAGAATTTGATTTTATAATCTGTGATCCTCCATCAGCTTATAGCGATGGACAAAAAAAACATGATGCCTTTTCTGCCTATAAGTCAGATCTTCCTGCAATCCTAACTCTTATCAAGGAGCAAGGGGTTTTAATGGCAGTTTTAAATACACACACTGTCAGTAAGAAAAAATTTCTAGATATGATTGAATCCACATTAAAAAACAATATGATAAAATATGAAATAATAAAAACAGTCGGCCTTTTAAAAGACTGTCCCGTGCAAAAAGGATTTTACGAAGGCGATTATTTAAAAATCATTTTAATCAAGGTTTTCAAAAAAGGAAGTTTATGAATAGCGCACTTTTTATCCCCTTGCTCTTAGGAACAATTGGTATTTTACAGGGAGCAATAACAAAAGAGATGGCCCCATACATTGGACTAACAATTTCCTCGTTAATTACCTCTATCTGTTTACTATTATGTTGCTTAACATTTTATACATTAATAAAAATGGAAGTATTAACAAATATCCCTGAAGCATTCCTTATACAAAAACTAAATATGACATTTAAATGGTGGTTTTTACTACCAGGTATTTTTGCCTTTTTAATTACAATTTTATTTCCTCTTTCTCTGCTATCACTTGATGCCGTAAAAGTAACCATCGGTATTATTGCCGCGCAAGTAATTACAAGTGTTGTTTTAGACTATATAACACTTGGAGCACTTCCTAATTTTTCTAAGCTTTTGGGAATCTGTTTTGCTGCACTTAGTATCTTTTTTATCACTAAAGGTTAGAACAACGTTTTGCTAGATTTCTTTGTAGTTCATGATATTTTATTTCATCATCATTGCTTTTTAAATTATTAGATGCTGGAGCTCTTGCAAGCTTACTTTTTAAAAGAGAAATTCTTTTAAAATCATTTTCACATACTTTTTGCATGACTGTTTTATACTCATATATTGCGGCCAAAGGATATGAATGGCCATATTGCGAAGATACAAAAGCAATCTCTTTTTTTGATAAATGCACAAGTTGCTCAGGCAAAATTTCATTTTTCTCCAATAATCTAGTGATCTTTTTATGATCATCACCAACTTGGTAAAAAAATTTTATTCCAAGTTCCTTTTTATACTCTCCACTTATAGGATCTTTTAATTTTTGACACAATGTGGAGATATTATAATTTTTTCCAAGAAGTTCTTCTTTTACCTTGCACTCAACCATAAAAGCATCAACTTCCCCCCCCTCTCCTTCAACCGTAGCTTTTATAAAAGATAAAAGATCAACATCGCTTCTATACGGATTAAACACTCCCCTAAAAACATAATGAGTCATTTCATGTGCCAAATCTAAAATTGCATCAAGAGTATTTAGGTATTTGTTTAAATATATTTTTGAACTCGTTTTATAGTTAACATCCGTAGGATTTTTTGCCGAAAATTTTCTAATTAAGGTGGTGTCACATAGCGAGTTTTCTCCAGATACAATCAATGAATCAATGCTATAACCCTCATTTTGCGCCTTGCTTTCAACTAAACTTAAAAGCTTTTTACCCGTTTTTGTTGTTTTTAACTTAGTAATCAAGGCAAAAATAGCATCGTGTTCGTTTATGTTTAAGGTTATCCACTGTTTAGAATAATCTAGTTTATCTTCAGTAATAACCCCCAATGTAGAATGCGCAACACTAGGCACTACACTTAAGTAGAGACTAAAAAAAATAAAAATTACAAAATATAGTTTCTTTTTACCAATTACCATCAAGAAGTTATCGGTAAAAAAAGAGTTTATCTGATTTTTTTTAACTAAGACGGCAAATATTTCCCATACCAGTTTCTTAAATCTTTTCGTTATCCTAAAAGTATGGAAGAAATAAATTGCAAAAGATGTATACACTATTTTATAACATGGGATCCAACCAGACCTAATGGCTGTAAAATCTTTTCATTTAAAAGTCAAAAAATGCCTTCAAGGATTTTAAAAGAATGTGGAGAAAAAAAGTGTGGATCTTTTATGGCAAAAACTGAATTAAACAAAAAAAAAGAATCCGAATTTTTAAGAGATGATTGGTGGTGATATTGTATTAATTATCCCCCCTCCTAAACATTGATCTTGTAAATAAAGTACTACAGATTGACCGACACACATGGCCCGTTGTGGATTTAAAAATTCAACCAATATCGTATCATCTCCAGTTTTTGTTACTACACACTCTTGATCTGGTTGCCTGTATCGTATTTTTGCAAAACACTTTAAAGGATTATTTAAATCAAGCTCATTTACAAAACTTAATGAATTGGCCGTAAGTTTGCTAGAAAATAAGGCGGGATGATTTTCTCCTCTTTCAACATAAACAATATTTTTATCAACATCTTTTTTAATGACAAACCAAGGGGATCCTTCTCCACCAAGCCCAAGTCCTTTTCTTTGCCCAATTGTATAAAACTGCACACCGCGATGCTTTCCAACAACATCTCCATTTAGCGTTGAAAAATTTCCAGGACAATCTTTTAAATAACCAGATAAAAAATTTCGAAAATTCCTCTCGCCAATAAAACAAATTCCGGTGCTGTCTTTTTTATCTTTTGTGGCCAAGTTTAGTTTTGATGCCATAATCCTTAAATCAGGTTTAAGTAGATCACCTATTGGAAAAAGCACTTTCTTTAAAACATCTTCCTTAATAGCATATAAAAAATAGGTCTGATCTTTGTTTAAATCCTTTGCTTTCACCAAAGCTGTTTTATTATCTCTTATTGGATTTTGAGCATAGTGACCTGTTGCAAAATAATCTGCACCAAAAGCAAGTGCTTGCTCATAAAAAACTTTAAATTTTATCTCTTTATTACATAAAATATCTGGATTGGGAGTATTTCCTTTTTGATACTCTTCTAAAAAATTTTTAAATACCAAATCCTGATACTCTTTTACAAATTCTATAGAATGATAAGGAATATCTAGCTGCTGACATACTTTTACAACATCCTCAAATTCTTTTGAAGCATTACAAACACCATGTTCATCTACTTCTTCCCAGTTTTTCATAAATATGCCAATGACATTAAAACCTGCATCTTTTAAAACAGCGGCGGCAACAGAAGAGTCAACACCACCTGACATACCTAAGACAACACTTTTAGAAGAATTTTTTAATTTTTCATTTTTTATATAAGTAAACATCTAAAAAATCTTTCTCCAAATAAAATACAAAAACTATTTTATATCAAACAGAAAACCAATAAGACCAGAACCGATATAAATAAACGAATTATAGGCAGTGGTCAAATTAAGAGTTTCAAAAAGGTCTAAAGATGAATTTTGATGTGGAGATAAATCTGATTCCCAATTATGAGTATAAACAACCCCTGGAATATTTTGCTGCCAGAATAAATTTATTCCAGAAGATGTAAAGCTATTATCAATAACTTTAAAATCGACTTGTGGTCTAACCCTTTTACCTATATTACTCAAAATATCGGCCAATTTTTTATCATCGACGTAACCTGCCTGATCACTTTTTCTTATATAGGCATGCATATTACCAATTTTTTTATCTTTATCTTGTAATTTTGTATCATACCCAAGCATTAATAAATTTATGGCCCCAATAATTTTTTCTTTTTGCTCTCCTAAAAGATAGGCCTTACTACCTAAAGAGTAAAACTGCTCTGCATCTAAAAATAGCAACTCCACGGTATATGGCAAATCAAGCTCTACTAAAACATGTGCAAATAATAATAATGAAACAACTCCTGTTGCATTATTATCGGCCCCGGCCATCCTTTCTTCAGGCAAAAGTTTTAAGCTATCCTTGTTGACTACTAAAGTATCATAATTTGCAAAAATCACTATTTTTTCACTACTATTTTTTCCTATTTTTTTCCAAGACAACGTCAAAGCTTCAACGGTTTTATTCTTATCCATAAAACTAAATAAACTATCTAAAAAATTTTGCCATTGAATATAAACTGGATCATTTGGTAAATATTTGGATGCGACCTCTTTTTGAAAATCATCTTGGTATTGTTTTTTTGCCCATAAAAAATCAGGATTAAATTTCAATTCTGATAATATGCCATTTTTTAGTTTTGATGTTGATAAATACTTTTTTATATAATCTCTAGCATTTTTATTTCCAACACTTCCTATAATTCTTGATGGACGACTATTTTTTAAAAAATCACGCAAAGTATCTTCGTAATACCTATTTGAATATTTTTGCATTAAAAAATTAACTGATGATATGGTTTTTGGCGATTTCTCATAATCTTTTAAGGAAATCTCAAAAGCTGAAGTTTTGTACACAAAAATAGAACACAAAAATAGGAGATATAAAAATTGCTTATACATGATCCACCAAACTACTTTTAAAAATTAAACTCAATTTTTTTTGCCTTTTCTTCATCCTTTTCTATTGTTCTTTCTGGATCTATCAAACCTAAACGATCCATCCGTTTTAATCTTCCTGACTCTATAACCGTACCACTTCCAATGAGTCTTCCGCCAGCGGCCGCTCGACTATAAACTGCAATATGTTGTCCTTTGACAACAACACCAGGCTTACTTTTTTCAAACTCTAAAACAACAATATCGTTATTTTTAAAATAAAGAACACACTTTTCTTTTTCAAGGCCAGTATCAAACTGTATATAAACATCTAAAGGTAGAGTTCGATCCATATACTCAAAGCATTCAAATCTATTTAAAGTTATTCGCGAATAACGCAAATTTTTTACATAATCAACCACCACAGTATTTCTAGTCATCTCAATTCTAGCAATCGCCCATTCATCTGTTAATACCGGAGACACATGGGCAAGTTTTCCTTGCCCTACATAGTAGCGAAAAAGACCTCTATGCTCGGACATATACGTATCATCAAAGGCCGTATTAATATTCCCATCTTTACGCATTGATGGTGGAGAATTATTTTTCACAAAGTCTGTCGTTGCAGGCTGTTTAAAAAAACAAAGTGCCTTATCCTCTTTCTTTTTTGGTGTAATAAAATCAAGAGTGCCACAAATTTTATAAACTTCTTCTTCTTTGATTTCATCTAAAGGTAAAATCAAACGCTCTAAGTGTTGATGCTTTAATGATGAAAGTAAAAAAGATTGATCTTTTCTCAAGTCATTTGCCACAAAAATTGTAAACTCCCCAGTCTTTTCATTTTTGTGAATTTTTGCGTAATGACCGGTTGCTATAAAATCAAGCTTTAAATGATTAGCTTTTTCTAACAACAAATCTATTTTTAAATAATTACAGTGAACACATGATGCAAATTTTTCACCACTTAACTTGGCAGACACAAAAAAGTCTGAGATTTCTGCTTTGTAACGATCAATAGCATTTACTGCATAAAAAGGAACTTCGAGTTTTTCACAAATTGCCTTAAGGGCCATTAAATCTTTTGGATGACATGAAGTAAAAACTCCTTCGTCATTAATATTTTCTTCTTCTACTAATTGCAGTGCAATTCCAATACATTCAAATCCTTGTTTTTTTAGCAAATATAACGCTGCTATAGAATCAAGACTTGAAGTAATGCCGACTAAAACGGTTTTCTTATCACTCTTTTTACTTAAATTTACCAAAAAAATCTCCAGAGAAAAAGAACCTAATTTATTCCAGCAACCAAGTTTGCCAAAAAATAAACTGCTTATCACAATATTATAGCTGTAAAAAAAATATAATTCTAGATCATGACATTTTTTTATATCAAAGTATTTTTATCCAGTATAATAAACTGTAGTTCGGAGAGGCCTGCGTCATAAATCCTTAAACAGTTTCGGTCAACAGTTATCTGTTAACCGATAACAGTATCTGTATCAGTTTAAATTACATCAGTTTTCACGCTCCTCCTCCTTCAAATTTTTTTGTCCCCACTTTTTGTGAGGGACTAAAAAAATTTATAGGAGGTCGTCGCCATGAAACAGTTTAGAACTTATCAACTTGCAATTACTTTTTATCGTGAATCTCAAACATTAAAACTAGATTATCACTTAAAGGATCAGTTGCTTCGCGCTGCCAGTTCTGTGGTGCTAAATCTTGCCGAAGGTTCAGGAAAGCGCACATTCAAAGACAAACGCCGCTTTTACGACATAGCGTTTGGATCTTTGCGCGAATGCCAAGCAATTATCGAATTATCAGACAAACCAAATTGTAAAGGTAGAGTGATTGCGGACGTGCTTGGTGCTCACCTGTATAAATTAATTCAAGCTACTGGTGAAAACTAGTACAAAAACTCATTTGGCCTTTTACAAAAAATATGTAAAACTGTTGATCAAATGTGTGCTGAAGATATTGAACCACAAATTTTAAAATATGATCAGGACTATGTTCTGCATAGGCTCCAAGAAGGAGCGATGGATCTTTGCATTTCGGATAGAATGCCAGTCGATGAAATTATTCGTTTTGGACTTGAAGGTGGTTGGTTGCAAAAGGGGTTATCGACGTTTCCCGATCCACGCAAGTCTTTTGAAGTTCCGCTAGATATTTTGCTTTTGCCTCAGATTATTCAACGCTTGAATGATGAGCATTCATTGTTGACTGCGCCGTACATGCTAAATTCTGCAGATTTGCTGGTCAGGCTTGGTTACTCGGCAAATATTTTAGGAAATGGTTTTAACAACAAAAACAAATCTCCTCGAGAGGCACCATTTCACGGGGAAACGCTCAAGCATGTACTGCTTTCAATGCGACCAATTCAAATAATAGATTGGTTTAATAATGAGTGGAATCCAATTTACAAAAAAGAGGCGCCGGGGCGTTCGCATATTTACATAGTAGATGGGATGAAGATTCACGTTCCGCCTCATAGGGTGAAAGATTATGAGGGCGCAGGAACGGTTCAAGATGATTCCGACAATATGGAATGTGGATACAAAGTTGTCTGGATTATGGAGTTAATTGACAGGAAAGGCGTTATTTTATCAATGAAAATGGGTCCAATTGAAAGACACGATCTTCCACTAGCAAAAGAACTACTGACAGATTTTAATTTTGAAACTGGATCATATTTGCTGATGGATCGTGGATTTATTGATCTGGATTGGATAGCAAAGTTGAAAGAAGAAAAGAAAGTAGATGTTGTTATTCCGCTTCGTAATAATTCAGATATTACCCAGTATGCCTTGGCGGATAACAAAGGCAAGGATTGGCAAGAACATCCCAAACGTAAAGGGCAACAATTTAGGGAGCTAACAGCAGAAGAGTTAAAATGGAAAGACTATGCGGTATTTGAAAGTGGTGTTTTTTGTAAGTTTATAAAAAAAGATGGTGTTGAAGATGGCGTGGCATTTGTAACGACACGTTTTGGATTGGCCCCAGAGAAAATTTTAGAGCTGTATGACTTGCGATCAAAAATTGAAGTTGCGCATAGAGAATTAAAATGTTTTCAGGGGATGGAAAAGTTGTTGTCAACACGTTATACGAATGTGGTGTTTCGTGTAGTGATGGGAGTCTTGGGATTTAATTTATTCAATCTATTTTTAAATGCCGAAAAATGTAATGATCTTAAAGAATATACTTTAAAATTATTGCGACAAAAGAGACGGGTTAGGACAGGCGCAGAGTTTATCATGCACTGCGATGGGCGGTATGGAATTTTTGGAATAAACTTTTTCTTAGATATGCTACTGAAGCTTCCAAAAGAAATTCAGAAAAAATTACAATTAGAACTAAGAAAGCATAATTCTTCTTAAGTATTACTCATTGCGGTCAATAACTTGTAAAGGTGCGCAGCAGTTTGATCGGCAATCAATCCGACCTCTTTATGAGACAGCTCTGCAAGTTCTAAGATCGCTTGGCACTCGCGTAGCGAACCAAATGCAATGTCATAAAATTTACGCTGATCTTTCATCGTGCGTTTACCTGCCCCCTCAGCAAGATTTAAAACGACAGAACTTGAAGCTCGCAAGAGCTGATCTTGTAAATGATGCGGCAGATGTAATGCGCTGCTGGCACGGTATAGTGTGATGGCGAGTTGATAGGTACGGAATTGTTTCATGGCGACGACCTCCTGATAAATTTTTTTAGTCCCTCACAAAAAGTGGGGACAAAAAAATTTGAAGGAGGAGGAGCGTAAAACTGCATCTAATGACCGACCTAAACAATCAGATAACAGCTACAGATAGCTGAAATCTGTTAACAGTTGACTGTTACAGTGTATTTTGACGCACATCTTTCCGAGCAACAAAGTATAACAAACTCAAGTTTTAGTCTAATATGACGATACCTTCGTTATGATTTAGGAGAGGTAAAAAAATGACAGATTCTTTAAAGTTAAAAAAGATGGAAATGATTCATCTTATAAATAATAAAACAAGCGATTCTTCTGCTTTAAAGATTTTTTTACTGATGTTAAAAAAATGTGGCAATATTGCAAAAATAAACTTTTCATATATTGGAAATGAGAACGTAAGTTATAAAAAAGAGAGTCTATTTGATTATATAGTTAGTGAACTTGCTCTTTCTTCAAATTCCTTCACTGACCTAGAAAAATATATTGAAAAAACAGGTAATTTAGATCTTAAAAAGTTATTTATAACAATCAAACCACACCTTAAAGAACCTGCTAGGACACAATCTAAAGCTGTGCTAAAAATTGCAACAATAGTTAGAGCAATTCTTCTTAAAAGAGAGTGTATTTTTATCGACTCTCCAGAGGAGTCTCTTAGCGAAAATGACATTTTTACCTTTTTAAAGGCCTTGGAATACGAGTTAAAAAGTAGAGGCATTTCTATTGTTTTGCATTCAAACAATCTATCTCTTTTGTTTTTAAAAAGAATCTCAGATAGTATCATTGTTGATGAAACAGGATTTCATCAGGCAAGTAACATTAAAAAACCAATTATCAAATTATCTACAAAGACAAATGAACTCGGTCTGGAGTTTACTAATATCGTAATTGATGATAGTAATAATCAAGCAGCATAAATTAACCTTTAAATAACAAAAGAAACTAATATGAGTCTTAATTTTATAGATGTTTTCTCTGGTGCCGGTGGCATGTCTTGTGGAATGGAAATGACTGGCATGAAATGTCTTTTAGGTATTGATATCGATAAACACGCAATTAATACCTTTAAAAAGAATCATCTCCATGCAGAAACTTTTTGTGGCCCAATAGAAAATCTTAGTGAAACAAAAGCAAAAGCACTTGTTAAAAATCAAAAAATTGATTTAATTGTTGGTGGCCCTCCTTGCCAAGGTTTTTCAACAGTAGGACTTGGCAATCCTTCAGATAAAAGAAACTCTCTTTTTTTAGAGTTTGTGCGACTTGTAAAAATTTTTATGCCAAAATTCATTGTCATTGAGAATGTAACAGGTCTTGTTGCCAAAAAAAATGAGCAAACACTAAAAGAGATATTTAATCAATTTGAAATGCTCGGCTACAATATGAATGTGTCTGTATTATCTGCTCACCAATATGGTGTTCCAGAAAAAAGACGACGAACAATCATTATTGGAACAACCTTAAAAATGATTCCAACATTCCCTTTACCACAATTTGATGTTTTTAATAAAAAAACATTTACTCCCGCAATTTCTTGTAAAGAGGCATTAAAAGATTTAGAGGACAAAGATGGAACAATCCATAACCATGAATTAAAAAAAGCACAAAAATTAACAAAACAAGAGTTAGAAATTCTTCCGTACATTCCATCAGGAAAAGGGATACGCTATAAAGAAGATGAGGATCTCTATCTACCAGCGCATATACGCATGGGTATTGATTGGCCTAAACTTCCAGAAGGTAGATTAAGACAGACAAGATTTCAACGCATAGATAAAGATTTACCAGCACCCACAATAATGACAAGCTCTAGAAGCTATTATCACTTTAAGGAGCACAGGCTTTTGACTGTAAGAGAAGCAGCAAAACTGCAAAGCTTTCCAAATGATTTTATTTTTTTAGGGCCAAACTCTTCGCAGTGGAGACAGGTTGGAAATGCTGTTCCGCCTCTTTTAGGTAAAGCAATCGCTTTAGAAATTTTACAAATGCTTAAAAAATCTAAATCAAAAAAAGACAGTTTAGAAAAAAAAGAGATCAAAGACATAAGAAAAAATGCCTTTTGTTATAAAAAAATAGGAAAAAAGAAATGATAAAAATAATTGCTATTATCGCTTTCATACTACCAATGACCATTATTGCAAAAGAGTGCCTTGTTACAAAGGCAACATTTGATATTGGTTCAGGTACAACAAAGATGCTTGTGGCCCAAGTTAACCAATGTCAAAAAAAAGTTGTATCAGTCCTCAAAGAAGAAAATAGAAGCGTAAAATACAAAGCTGATCTTTTAAAAAATAAAGACTCTTTTTCCGATGAAATTCTAAAAGAAGGTTTTGAGGCCCTTAAAGAATTAAAATCAATTGCCGCCTATTTTTCGCCAAAGGAGTATAAAGCTGTAGCAACTCAAGCATTTAGAGATGCAAAAAATGGTAAAAAATTTATTTTAAAAGTAAAACAAGAGTTAAAAATTAATGCCAGAATAATAACACAACAAGAAGAGGCCATTATCGGTCAAAAAAGTGTCGAATTTTTTGCAAATAAGAAATTAAATGAAATTGTTATTTGGGATATTGGTGGTGGAAGCATGCAAATAACAATTCCAAATAAAAAAGACACCAAAGGTAAAGATCAAGTTTTATTATCCCAAATTGCATCTACAACTTTTAAAGAGATGGTTATAGAAGTAATTAATAATAAAAATCCTGCAGAGATAAATTCTCCAAATCCTTTAAACAATGAAGGAGTAATTAAGGCAAAAAATCTTGCAAAAAGATTGGCCAATGTTTTTTTACCTGAAAACTTTAAGCAAAATATACAAGGCCGCATTTTTATCGGAATCGGAGGAGTTCACTACTATAGCATCAAGGGTCAGCTAA
Source organism: uncultured Bacteriovoracaceae bacterium (assembly GCA_964497525.1). Taxonomy (GTDB): domain Bacteria; phylum Bdellovibrionota; class Bacteriovoracia; order Bacteriovoracales; family Bacteriovoracaceae; genus CAZCDT01. The sequence continues at coordinate 316 of CAZCDT010000059.1, read as the reverse complement.
ATTTACAAAAAGATTTTTTTACAAAAAATGATATTTTAGAGATTCTTTTAAAAAAATCCACTCTTACAGACAAAGAACTTAATTCTAGCTATGCTGAAACAGAAATTTCTAACATGGCACTTGTTTTAGGATTTATGGAAGCAATGGATATAGATCAAGTATGGCCAGCAAATCTTTCTTTAACTCATGGACAACTTTTTTAAAAAAAGACTCGAAGCCCACCTTCTACTTGATGTAAAACTGTTTTTCCTGCAGTCATATAGGTGTACTCTCCAAAAATATCCAAGATACAAAGAGGTAATCTAATACCAAGACC
>CAZCDT010000058.1:0-19624 GCA_964497525.1 uncultured Bacteriovoracaceae bacterium | reverse complement strand
GGTGCTTTCCCATCTCAAAATGCTTATGGAACATATTTTGGCGTTGGTGCAAATAATAAAGCATTATCTGTAAAAGTCGTCTGGCCTTATGCAAAAGCTGATGGTAGCGGTAGAAAACTTCCAATCGTTAAAACCTATAATCTCTCAAGTTTTTCATATAGGTCTCATGTTGATGTTACTTTGTGCGAAAGTGGTCGGTATTTTGTTGGTAACTCCAACAAATGCAATTGAAACTTGAATGACTCCATATTTTAGGGCACCTACGTTGTCAAACTTCAGGATGCCCATCGCTGCAACGTACAGTCGTACGTTTCGCTCGGGCACCATCGTTTTCCTAGTATCTGCCCCAAACTATTGAGTCATTATTATAAAACGACGATAGCGGTAACTCCAACAAATGCAATTGAAACTTGAATGACTCCATATTTTAGGGCATCTACGTTGTCAAACTTCAGGATGCCCATCGCTGCAACGTACAGTCGTACGTTTCGCTCGGGCACCATCGTTTTCCTAGTATCTGCCCCAAACTTCAATATTTTAGGGCATCTACGTCGACTGACTCTCGCGCATCCAGCGCTTCGTCGGCATATAAAACATCCTGTTTATATCAAACTTTCGGAGACTTAATAAACGCAATTGAAACGATATTTTGCTCATTAGTTACTGAATGAATTTGACCAATAATTTTTTTATCCATAATTCCAAAAGTATCATTACACACCCAAATATGAGATAAAACTTTTAAAAAATCGCAATCAAAAAGATTTTTTACCGGAAATAGTGCCTTAAATGCGGCCTCTTTTTTAGTCCAGAGAGATAGCATTAAAGAGTTCGATGTTAGATCAATGTTTTGATCAAAGGGATTGGCAATTCTTTTAATGACATCTTTTGAAATCTTGCGCTGAGAATTTTCAATATCGATTCCAATAGAAAAAATATCTTCTTTGTTTGCAATTACTGCAGCAACATGAGTTGGACAATGAGCAAGGGAAACAACAATTTCTGGATAGTCTACAAAGTAGTGATGATTATAGATACTAAGCTTACTTGGATCTGCATTTATCTTTTTTTCTTGTAATAAATTACAAATAGCAATTCGTGAGACTTCTTTTTGAGTTAAAAGATCTTTATGATCTATCTCTATAATTTTATAATGGTATAGTTTATTCATAATATATGCTGTGATTCTGACATGAATTTTAAAAAAAGGGAAATATATGGAACAATTAAAAACGAAACGATACGCTGTACTTGGAATTGGTAAATCAGGAATTTCTGCAATCAGACTTTTGAAAAAAATTGGAGCAGAGGTCATTGCCATAAATCAAGGAGAAGTAACAAGTTGGTCTTTATATAAAGAAGTAAAAGAGTTGTTAAATCATGATGAAATATTTTCACAAGAAGATTCGCGGATTAAAGAAATACTTGCAAGTAGAGATATTATTATTATTAGTCCAGGTATTTCCACAAAAATTCCCGAGCTTGAGTTAGTAAATCAAAAAAATATTCCTATTTGGTCTGAAATAGAACTAGGTTTTTATTTTGCAAAATCACCAATTATTGCAATTACAGGAAGTAATGGTAAGACGACAACTGTAACCTTTTTAGGAGAAATGCTAAAGGCCTTAGGGAAAAAAGTTTTTGTTGGAGGAAATATCGGCACTGCATTTTGCGACTATGCTATTGAGATATTAGATCAACCAAACAAATATGATCTTATTTTATTAGAAATTTCTAGTTTTCAGTTAGAGACTACGCATAAGTTCCATCCACATATTGCGACAATTTTAAATATTTATCCAACGCACGGAGAGCGTTATGATACAGTTTTAGACTATGTTGCTGCGAAGATGAACATTTCCAATAAAATGCAAAAAGGGGACTATGTTATTTATCCGACCAACGTAGAAGAGTTGCAACACTGGAAAGGCCGCAATAATGCAACAGTCGTTCCTGTAAATCTTGCTGATGTAAATACAATAAAAAAAGAAATCTCTACAAATTTTGATTTAACGAATTATAAATTACATGGGCCACATAATTTAATGAATCTTTATATCTGTTTAAAGGTTACTCAATTATTAAACTGTTTTCATAAAGAGACAATTCAAAGAGTGATTGATAATTTTTTAGGGGTTCCATATCGCTGTCAATTTATACCAGCAAAGAAGAAGTATATTATTTTTAACGACGCAAAAAGTACTAACTGGGATGCAACTCTTGTAGCACTTAAATCAATGGAAAAAGAAAATAAAAAATTATCAGTCATAATTGGTGGACAAAGAAGAGGAAAAAATGATTCGATTCGGCCATATTTAGCGGAAATATATAAGTATGCTGATCAGATTATCTTAATTGGAGAGACCACAGAACAGTTCGCGCAAGAAATTGGTGATGTAAAAAAATATATTAAGGCCTTTACCTTGGATCAAACAATTTTGACCTTAGATTCAGAGGGGTATGATGGAATTCTTCTCTTATCACCAGCATTTCCATCTTTTGATCAATTTAAAAATTATCAAGAGCGTGGAAGCTACTTTACTAAACTTGTCCAAAGTATTTAGATAGAAAATCTTTTTTAAACTCTAGAAAACGATCTTGCAAAATTGCCTCTCTAGCACGATCCGCAATAGATTTATAAAACGCAATATTATGAGTTGTTGCTAAAATTGCGCCTAAGATTTCATTAGAATCAAAAAGATGCTTAATATAACTTCTAGTGAAGTTTTTGCATGCATAGCATTCGCAATTTGGTTCGACAGGAAATAAATCTCTTCTGTAATCTCTATTAGTAATTCGAAGTTTTCCTCTATTTGTAAAAAAAGTTCCACCTCGTGCAAATTTTGTTGGAATAATACAATCGCTCATATCAATCCCATGCTCCCAAATCATTAGAAGATCTTCTGGATTACCCACACCCATAACATATCTTGGCTTGTCTTTAGGCATTAGGGGGGCGGTATAAGAAACTATTTTTTCCATTAATTCCGGTCCTTCTCCAACGGAGACACCACCGATCGCATATCCTGGTAAATTTCTTGATGCCACTTCCTGAGCACATATTTTTCGATATTGATCGTAAGTTGAGCCTTGAATAATTCCAAACAGTGCTTGCTTTGGATTTGTCCAAGCCTTTATACATCGATCAAGCCAGCGATGAGTTCTTGCAATAGAATTTTCAACATACTTTGTATCTGCTGGATATGGAATACACTCATCAAATGCCATCATTATGTCAGAGCCTAAGTTTTCTTGAACCCCAATTGAAATTTCCGGCCCAAGCAAAACACTTTTTCCATTCTGATCCTTAAATTCCACACCTTCTTCTGTAATATTTTTCCTTTGTAGAGAAAAAACTTGAAATCCACCGGAGTCTGTAAGTATTGATCTGGGCCATGCCATGAATTTATGTAGTCCACCAATTTTTTTTACAAGATCTGTTCCTGGAGATATGTGCAAATGATATGTGTTTGAAAGTAGTATCGGAACATTGAGTTCTAAAAGTTCTTTTGCTTGAAGTGCTTTAATTGCTCCGTGAGTACCAACAGGCATAAATACAGGAGTTTTTATTACCCCATGAGGTGTTGTAATTTCTCCGGCCCTTGCTCCAGAATACTTATCAACATGAATGACTTTAAATTGAAAATGATTTTTTACTTCTTCTCTAATATCTTGGGACTGCATTTTTTATTCCTTATTTTGTTCCGGCAATACTTCACTTTTTGTGTTTTCATCAGTGCTTTCGGTATTACTTAGTGATGGTTCTTGTTGGTTTTCAAGAGTTATTTTTAATTGATCAAAACTTTGTAATATTTGTAAAAAAAGATCTTTTTGTGGGTGAGTGCTCATTGTTTTTACAATATTTGAAATAATTTTAATGACCTCTTCTTTCACCTCTTTATCTGTTATTTTTTCTAGTGTTGGAATTAAATTTAACAAAAAATCTTGTAAGGCAAAGCGGGTGTCTTCATCAATTTCCTCGTTTTTAGAAATTTTTGAAAAAGTATCAAGCACAAAAAATGGAGAGCTTGTTGGTGAATCTAATTTTTTAATACTTCCTCTGTATGTAAAATTCCCCAGTATCATTTTTAAAACATCGTCTTTAAATTGCAAGTTTTTCTTGCTATACGATATTTTTATTCCAGTTGTTTTAATTGGTATCATTGGATAAACAAACTCAAAAGATTTTTTCCCGAAATTATTTACAGGTGAATATTTTAAATAAGCACTAGTGTCTGTTTTATCATAGAGGAAGGTATATTTAAAATCCAAAAGAGTACTTGTTGCAAGTTGTTCTAAAAATTTTCTTTGAGCAAGAATATATCCTGAAACAAAAGGTCCAAATTCTAGAATATGATTTAGCAACACTTCTGGGGAGAGATGTAGTAAAATAGAATGTTGTAATAACTTAGCAAAATCGATTTGTGCAATACCATCAGGTTTTGATTCTATATTTTGAAATTCTGGATATTGAATAAAAAAAAGTGGATTACCAACTTGAAATAAAGAAGATATTTCATAAAAATCAAGAGAAGTGTCAGTTGTTAATTCTAAATAACTTGATAAGTTTGAGTCTAAAATAAACATTTTGTTAATAGCTGGTATAAAAACAAACTTCTCGATATTTTGATTTTTTATATGTGAATTAAAAAAAAGAGATTTGATTGGTGAAGAAGTTGTTATTTGATTCTGCTGTAGTACGTTCTCATCACTTGTAATAATTGCCGATGAGGTGTCTAAAAACAAAAGATGCATCCATAAAGAACTTATTATTATTAGTGGAAAAATAAAGATTGTTGCGAGTATTTTAAAAACTGTTTTATCTACAGTTAAATGAGATCCAGTTAGAATTTCTTTGATCGTCCTTTTTTTTGCAAGAATTGGAAGATCTAATATTAGAATTATACCAAATATATTTCCTAGAGCAGATCTTAGCATTCCTTGAATTCTATTTATTAAAATTGAATTTTGTGATTTAACGCCACTTAAAAATAGTGGTAGAGAAACACCAAAAATAATATGAGATATAAAATCTATTACAAAAAAGATGATATAAACATCTATAAGTAGATAAAATGGCCCAGCATCTTGTGTGTAAAAATTAGAAATTGTAGTTTCTAATTCAATAAGAGCACTAGAAAGAGGAGCGAAATTTAAACTGTATTCTTTTAGTGTGAGGAAAAACATTTTTGCCAGATCTATTGGAACGTTTTGCAAATCAAGCAAAGGAAATAGATGTACGACTATAGCGTAAGAAAACGCAATGCCTGTTATAACGCAATATAGGCGCAATATCGGTCCAGGTAAAGAACGATCATCAAAAACTACCTTGCGTTTTTTTTCTTTTTTTGTATTTGTAGAAAGGGCATGGCTTTTATTAAAAACATTTTTAATTTTTGTTATAAATGATATTTTTTGTTTTACTAAAGGAGGATCATCGATTCCAGAATGACTTTCATCATCTTGAGGATTTATATCATCGAGAATGTTTTCCTGCTTTTCTTCTTTATTTAGTTTTATCAATGTTGTTACATTAAGCTTTGTTTCGGTTGACTCTTTTTTCAAGCTACCCATCTCTTGATTTTCATTAAGATCATCGTTGTCAAGGCCTTCTTGTAAGTCTTGACCCTCGCTTGATAAGCTGTCTGGCCCATTTAAAGGAATATCCATAGCATCAATATCTTTTATCTCAATAGATACAGATAGATCTCCCATTAAAATACGATCTTTAGAGTAAAGAATGAACATTTTACCAGATGCTAGTTTCTTCCCATTTAAAAAAGTATCTTTGTCTTTAGACATTACTTGAAGCGATAAAACATCATTAATTAAACGGATATTGGCATGATTTTCAGACAGTTTATGATCACTTGCTTTTATTGTGTTAGACGGATTAGTTCCAAAAGTAATTTTTTTATCAACAGGTATGACCTGAATTGCTCCATCTTTATATTGAATATTTAAAAAATATGAAGATTTATTAACATCATCTTCCATAATTTTATGCCTTTTAATTTTTAAGTAACTTCTTATTCTAAAATAGTATCACAAGCCGCTTGCTTTTCAAGCAAGTGAAAATAGAAACAGTACAAAAAAAGTCGGACAAAAAAAGAGCAATATTTATACCCGTTTACTTTTTTTAAAACAGCTTTAGTCTATATTTAGTATTGTCGTCTAGATAAGGCATATAAAAGAGGGAGTAAAAATGAAATCTTGTTTTAAGATTATTCTGTGTCTGAGTTGTAGTTTATTAATGATTCCGAAATCATTTTCTTATGATCTATTAAAAAGATACACACTAATGGAAGATCGCTTCCAAACTGAAGAGATGCTTCGTCCATTTGGTCATGATTTTTTATTAGATACATCTATTTGGCTTAATACAAATTTACAAGATGTCGTAGATGAAGCAGAAAAGGCGGCAAAGACAACAGGTGATACAACGGCCAAGGTAAATGCCGCGACACTTTTTTTACAAAAGTATAATAATACGGAACAAAATGCTCGAGTATCTATTAATCTTGGAGTGCCTTTGCCAAAATTTAGAATAGGGAAAGTTAGGTTTACTCCAGATTTTAGAGTTGATGCAAATATTGGGGCAATGGTTGCAATTAAAACACAAGAATTAACACTTCAAAATTTAATCGATCTAGTTCCTCAAAATACTCCAGAAGCAATTAAAAACATCATTAGAGGACTTACGACAATGCCAGCCGCGGGGGCAGATATTGTTCAAACAGCAGTTGACCAGTTAATCGCAAGTGATCCTGCAAACACCGCAATTTATCAGGCTATGGCCGCACCATTTGTTGGCCAGTACTATATGCCAAGTGATTTAATAGGACCAAATTTAATGGCCATGAATAAATTAGATATTGAAAGTGGAGTAATGTTTAATTATTCCTATTCGAAATTTTTTGGTTATCTAGATTTATATGCAGTCCAAAGAAGGGATAACAGAATAAAGTTTACAAGCGAAAATATTGCGCGAGATCAATCATTTGTAAAAACTCTTGGAAAAAATCAACAAGTGTACGCCAACATAGATTATAAGATAGGGTATGCAAACAAAAATTTTGAAACTTATGCTGTTGTTGAAGACGTAAAGTTAAAAAGAGTAAAAGAACAAATAAGTTCTGGAGGAGATTTAAATTATAAAATGAATCCTCTATTAAGAGTACATACTTCATATATTTATAGGACACCGCGAATTTCTTTTACACCATTTTTAGGGATGCATAAAAGAACATACTACGCTTTTGAAAATGGAGTATATGCAGGTCTTGATATGGGAGCACATGCATGGAAAGATCGAATGGCAATCATCCTCAGAACGATGTGTGATCCAGAACATTTAACACTGTCGCCAAGAATAAAAATGTGGTTTATGCAACTTGAATATTCTTATAAGATGCCAATAAAATCTAAAACTGGCGACACTAAAGTTTCTAGTATTCATTCGGCAGATTTTAGAATGTTTTTTTAACAAAAAGAGAGCATAATGAGTGATTTTTTAACAATCATAAAAGATAAAGGATTGGGCCTATTTTTAAAAGAGGCAAAAATTAAAACACCTACCGCGGTACAAGAAAAAGTGATCCCTCTTTTTTTAAAAGGGGAAACGCTAGAGGTTGTTGCTAAAACAGGAGCAGGAAAAACTCTTTCTTTTGCTCTTCCTTTAATTCAAAAATTAAAAGAAGAAGAATTAAAAAAGAATAAGCAAGAAGAACTTTTGGGGGCCCCATCTGCGATTGTTTTGGCGCCAACAAGAGAGCTTGCAAGGCAACTTTATTTTATTTTTAAAAGTATTTCTCATCATGCAAAACTAAGAGTTAGATTTTTAGGTGGTGGAGAGGGATTTAAAAAATTAGCACTATTAAAAAAAGAAAGCTTTGATGTTTTAATCAGTGTACCAGGAAAATTGATACACAATTTAGATAGAAAGCATATTATAACCGATAATCTAAAATATCTTATTTTAGATGAAGCCGATCAGTTGCTTGAGTCTTCTTTTTTTAAAGATATTTTAACAATTAATAAAAAAATAGATCTTACAAATCTCCAAGTTGGTCTATTTGGCGCAACGGGAACTTTGGATTTTGTAAAAAAAATTAAAGAAGCGTTTCCAAGCATAATTTTTAAACGAATTGTTGTAGATCAAGAAAATACTCTAGTTCCTCATCTTGAAACATTTAATATGTTTATTGAGGCCTCAGAAAAAGAGAATGTATTAAAAAACTTTGTTAAAAAGAAAGCAAAAGGTAAGGGAATAATTTTTGTTAACAGACAAAATGAGGCGGTAAAGATTTTTAATGAACTTTGTGAAAGTGTTAAACATCAAAACTTTATCGTGCTTCACGGAGAGATGAGTGCAAAAGACCGCAAAGAGGCATTTGAAAGATTTGTAAAAGAAGATGGTGTTTTAATTGCCACAGATATTGCGGCAAGGGGCATTGATATAAAAGATCTCTACTGGGTTTTAAATTATGATTTACCATTTGAGGCCGTTTACTATGTTCACCGATCGGGGCGAGCAGGTCGAGGAATGAAGAGTGGAAGGGTTTATAATTTTATAACCAAGTTTGATACAAACTTAATTGCAAGAATAAATACGGCCATAAAAAATCAAACTTCATTAAAACTTAGTACAATAAAATTAAAAGAAGTTGATGAAAGGTTTACTCCTGGTTTTGCCCAAAGAAAAAAAGAAGAAGAGAAAAAAAGATATTTACACAACGTCAAAAAACAGATGAAGAGACCGCAAAGGAGAAAAAAATAATGCTTTTAAGGTATCTTTTAATTTTTATTCTTATTTTTTCTTGTACTAAAAATAAAACATATCGAGACGTCGATATTGCAAGAATTGGAGCAGAAACAGAAAAGAGTTTTCAATTCACTCCAGCAGGTGATTTAAGCCAAGATGTGTATTGTGGTCCTTACGGAGAGGGTTGCATGTTTGGAAAATTTGCGATGGCGTTTGGAGTTAGATTTATTATTGTGCAGTTTGAGACGGAAAAACAGGCAAAGCAATCAGCATATAAAATCAATCAATACTATGCAAGAAATTGGGTGTTTGATGATGTGATGAATGAACCAGTTTTAGAGCAGTTTGTACAAAAAGCGTTTGATGCAAAAAATCCGAGGCAGGATAAGTAGTCATGATTTGGAAAAAAAAGATTTTTTTTGTAATTTTTTTATTAATTATATCAAGCACCTCTTTTGCACAAAAACCGAGTGGTTTTCTTGACAGACTGTTTGATAAATTAAGTCCACCGCATGCATCGCCATGTGATGAAGAGTGTAAAGCAAAAAAGATAGATCCATGTGACGACTTATACCAATCCATCTGTTTTGATGAAAATGGCGAGAGGAAAAATGATTATAAGAATCTTGATAAAGAGTGGAAAAACACAGTTGTAAAAGCGTGGGATTTAGGTGCTGCCCATATCGATCAGAGTAAAGATATCGTGGAATATTTGCGCAAAAAAGCAAAAGAAGAATTAAATTTGACACTTAAGGAACCTCTCAGCGAGGAAGAAAAAAATGGATTGCTGTTTGGGTTTGATCCTGAAAAGAGTCGGATTAGTGAACTGTTTGAAGAGCCCAATAGATGTGCAAGTAATGCCAAAGAACTTTATAAAAGAGTTCGCGATTTGCCACCTTCTTATCTACAGGATGAAAAAGGCAAAGAAGAAGTGCTAAAGTTGAGAAATGATACAATTACTTTTATGGATAAGTTAATTAAAGATCATAAAGATTTGTATGCCGTTGATGATGATAATATTTTTGCAGAATTATCACGAAAAATAATGAGTGTATGTGCAGAAGATAAAAAGTGTGATCTTAATAAAACAAGGAAAGAATTATTTGATTTTTATCGCAATAAAGATCAAATAGATTTTAATTACAAAAAAGAGATCACAAAAATATTGGATAAATATTATGATGCGATGTATTCCAGAGATCTAAAAGATTATAAAAATATAAAGGCATTGTCCCCAACAGATGTCGATGCCGTGGCGAGTGGCCTAAAGGATTGGATGTATTTAGGATCAATATGTAGCGATCTAACAATAGATTTAATGCGTGATGGTGTGACAGAGTTTATGGTTGAACAACTGTATTTCCCATCTCTAACAAGACCCGCAGTCGAGCATCTTTTAAATACTTACTATAAGCAAGAGAATTATTTATATGCCAAAGGCTCTTTGGAGAAGATGAAACAAATACTTCCCTCCATTACTGCTGAAGTTTTTAAAGATTTTTCCAAAGAAAAAACTACAAATATTTTAAATGACTATAAAAAAATAGATCTAAGATGGTTTATGCTCCCAACAGATGATCAGTATAAAAAAACAGCAAACATAGAATATTATAACTATGATGAGATTTATTCGGCCAAAGGCGTGGTTGATAATGACGAAGGATTGCTTGGTAATGTGCTTTTTTCGCCACGTCTATCTTTTTTTAGAGATCTAAATGCTTATTTTATGCCAAAAATATCACTAGGCAATACAGAGGTTGATTCATACATTAATCTAATGCCTGCAACAATCGCTCTTCATAAGGGAAATCTTTTTACCATGATGACTACTTTGGCCCATGAATTAGGTCACAGAATAGATCCAAAAAATTTAAGTCTATATGGTGATGATCCAGAAAAAGCATTTGATAAGTTTTTTGAATGTTTGAAAAAAAGAAATGGGATAAACGTACAGAGGTATCAAAGAGGTGAAGTGATTGCAGATTATATTTCTGCAGAAATTATGTCGAAGTTTATAAAAGAAAATATTTCTGGAGCTCTTTTGCAAAAAGCAGCAATTATGTCCTGTATGCAAGATTTTTGCATGTTTGATGAAAGTGCAATAAATGATAATAGCGTTGATTATTTAGTAAGTTTCACTAGTACTCATCCAAATAATTTGGCCAGAGTTAATGGAATCTTTGGTGCCAATAAAAATGTTAGAGAGCTCCTTGGATGCAAAGAAGCCTCCTCAGCAGAATATGTTTCATGTGATTTAAATGGGGAGGTGAAAAAATGAGAAAGCTGTTTTATGTAGTATCTGTTTTTAGTATGGTCTTTAGTGCACACAGCAAAACAAATGATGATCTTGTTTTACACTACTATAATGGGCATAGTGGTAAAACATCACTAGAGAGTTTTTTGATCTCCTCTTCCAAAGAGTCTGCGGAGTATCTGATCAAGTACGTGACAAGAAAAGAGACAAAAAATAAAACGATAAAAAAAGAGTTTGTAGATGATTTTAGAGTCCCTATTACAAAAATTGTTTTTGAAAATAAGACAAAAAAAATAACGTGTAGTTCCTCACAAAGATATGCTCGGATTGTCGATAGTTTAAGTAATGTAAGTGTTGATGTTTGTCTTAATCAGACTAAAAATGTTGCGACAATAAGAGACATTCTTGTGCGTTTTAAAAAACAATTTGATTCTTATTGATGAAATGGCCCCACTCCGCATTTTATTAACATTTGAGAGTCTTTAAAAATTTCATCAACATGGCCATCTGCTACTATTTTGTTATCATCGAGAATAATAGATCTTGTGCAAACTCTTGCAACAAGATTTAGATCATGTGTGGCAATAATTTTTGTATGGGTAAAATTTTTAAGGATAGAAATTAAATCTTCTTTTGAACGCCAATCAAGATTTGTACTTGGTTCATCTAATAATAAAATATTTGGATTCATTGCCATAACTGTTGCAATAGCAACTCGTCTTTTTTCTCCACCAGAAAGCTTAAATGGTGGACGATCTTTAAGATGCCATGCATTTACGCTATTAAGAGATTTTTTTACAGATTCTGCAATTTTGTTTTGAGAAAAACCAAGATTGTATGGGCCAAAGGATACATCTTCATAGACTGTTGGCATGAAAAGTTGATCATCAGGATTTTGAAAAATCATACCTACACTTCTTCTGATTTCTTTAAGATTTTCTTTTTTTACCTCATGATCACCAACAATTATATCACCTTGTGTTGGTAGAATATTTCCGATAATAAGATTTAATAGAGTTGATTTTCCTGCTCCATTGGCACCCAAAATCGCGATAGATTCTCCATGTTCAATCTTAAAAGATAAATCATTTAATACATGAGTGCTGGCAGAATAACAAAAGGATATATTTTTAAATTCAATAATATGGTGACTCATTACTATGCCTTTTTAAAAAAATAGTACTCTACTTAATATAAAAGTAATACTCCATATTAAAACGTAGAGATAATCAGATATAAAAAATTTATTCAAGCAGTAATTGTGAAAACTTTTTTCAGACTCAAATCCTCTTGCAAGCATTGATAGGTATATTTGTTGGGCCCTTTTAATACTTCTAATTAAAAGGGCCGTAAAAATATTTGCATACATTTGTAGTGGCAAAGATTTAATTGAAAAACTTCTAAGGGCCCATGCCGTTTTGCTTTTTTCCCATTCGTCACTTAAAACAAAAATATAACGATATAAAAGATTTAGTTGTACAACAAAAATGCGAGGGACTTTTAGCGCAACTAAGGCGCTACAGATTTTGTTAAATGGTGTGGTATATACAAGAATCAAAACACAAGAAATTGTAAATATAAATTTTTGTAAAATCACCAGAGCAGAAATCATGCCATGAGTAATAACAATCCCAAATATTATGGCCACAGGCTTTGTATCTAGAATTGGATTAAAAATTGCGATAAAAATCACAAAGGGAGATAAAAGTAATATTTTTTGTACTAAGGGAATTATTGCAATCTGATTCCAAATTATCATTACTACAGGATAAATTAGTAAAAATGAAAGTTCTAATATTTTATATTTCGGATAAGATGCAACAAATATTACGTACAAAATAGCTACAATTACCTTTGCCGTAGGATTTATTTCTACCAACTCATTGTTTGTTCTTGCCGTGCTGTCATTTGCGAGCAGTGTTTTTGTAATACTTTTTTTAAAATTCATAATATTTTTTATTTTTTGTTTATAATTTTTATGATATTGTGCATTTGATTTATTAAAACGACAAAAGGAATTTCTATGCATATGTCAGACGCTTTATTATCTCCTGCGGTTGGTGGAACAATGTTTCTTGCAACGGCCGCAACAATGACCTATTGTGTCCACAAAATTAAAAATGAACAAAATTCTACACAAATTCCTCTAATGGGGGTTCTTGGTGCATTCATTTTTGCAGGACAAATGATTAATTTTACCATTCCACTAACAGGATCTTCTGGCCATATTGGTGGTGGAATGCTCTTGGCCCTTTTGCTTGGGCCCTATGCAGCTTTTTTTGTGATGGCATCAATTTTAACTGTACAGGCATTCTTTTTTGCTGATGGTGGAATTTTAGCTCTAGGGGCCAATATTTTTAACTTAGCTTTTTTTCCATCATTTATTGGGTATTTACTTATTTATCGTCCTCTTATGGCGATTCGAACAACTCCTTTTTTTAGAAGTGTAATAATAACTTTTGCGGTTATTGTTTCTTTGCAACTGGGATCATTTTTTGTTGTACTGGAAACACTGTTGTCTCAAATATCGGAGTTAGGCTTTATGAGTTTTTTGGCCGTGATGCAGCCAATTCATCTTGGTATTGGACTTGTTGAAGGGATTGCTACGGCCGCCATTATAAGTGTTGTTACAAAAAATCATTCAGAACTTTTACATGAAAATAGCAGTAATACCGGCAGTATTATTAGACCAATTATTGTTTTTGCAGTTGCGGCCATAATTACGGGAGGAATTTTTTCATGGTTTGCCTCATCTTATCCAGATGGCCTAGAGTGGTCTATTGGAAAAGTTACAGGCGCAGAGGAAATTCAAAGCAAAGGAAGTGAAATTTATCAACAGATGGCGGCAATACAAGAAAAAACAGCAATTTTACCTGACTATGGATTTAAATCTGCAGATGCAGTGGAAAATGGCGATGAAGCAATTGGAGAAAACGCAGACACTTGGCCGACAGTAGATGCAGGAACAACAACAGCAGGAATTGTTGGATTAGCATTAACAATGCTTTTTTCTGTGTTAATTGGGGTAGCTCTTAGAAAAATGAAATCAAATGTTTCATAAATAAAAACAGGCATGATATTGCGATAGTCCTCTTTTTTTGTGTATTCTTTTAACAGATCGTTTAATTTTTTATTTAAAAAAGAGGAATTTTTTTATGTGTGGAGTGCTAGGCCTTCGATGTGCAAAAGATAGAGAAGATTTAGGAATTGTTGCCTCAAAACTTTTAAGAATGCTAGAATATCGAGGTTATGATTCAACTGGGGCCATAATTCATAATGAGGCCGGAGATATTACGTTACGAAAAGATGTCGGAGCTCCGACTGTTATTACAAAAAAATTAGAAATCGATAAATTATCAGGAAAGGTTTTTTGTGGCCAAGTTCGTTGGGCAACATTTGGTATGGTTACTAAAGAGAATGCTCAGCCTCATGAAGTAAAATGCCATACTCATATTTACGGAGCACACAACGGAAATATTACAAATTGTGATCAGTTAAAAGAGTGGCTTATTAGTTGTGGCCATGATGTAAAAAGCGATAATGATGGAGAAATGCTGGTTCATACCATTGAGCATTTTTTTGCCCAAGAATTAAAAAAAATAAAAGCTGATGCAAAAAAAGATTATAAAAAAAGATATCAGGCACTAAAGGCGGCGATTTTACAAGCTTCAAAAAAAATGATTGGTTCATTTGCTGCTGTCGTTGTCGATCCTGTAACGTACACTATGGCATGTATAAAAGCAGGAAGTAGTCTTTATATGGGTGAGGGAATGGATGAGGAGCATGGAAAATTTATAATGGCATCGTCCGATCTTGCCAGTGTCTTGTCGATGACTAAAATTTTATATCCAATAAAAGAAAATGAATTTGCCATGTTTGATCATGAGAATGTTGAATTTTATAGCTTTAAAAATGGCGATAAAATTAAAAAAGAAAAAATGAGAAGTCATTTAAAAACAGAAGAAACGGAACTAAAAAAGCCCTTTAAATATTTTATGGAGCAAGAGATTCACCATGAGGTTGCTGCCGCAAAAAAAGTGATCAATTACTTCGCCAACAAATCACATCTTGTAAATCATGCGCGTGATATAGCTAAAAAAAATAAGAAATTTATCAATGATTTAAAAGAAGAAATTCTTATTCTAAGCTCAATTACCGATTTGCAAAAACTAAAAGCTGATGCTCAAGTTTTTTTAAAGTCAAAGGCCATAGACAAATTACTAGGACTTGTGAAAATTCATAGAGGTACTTTAAATACCAGATCATGTGAATCATCACTTGCTGGTTTTTTTGAAGAACTACTTTTAGAGAACGTTTCTCCAAAGATAAATTCAGCAATAAAGTTTATGGATGCACTATTTTTATTTGAAGAAATAGATGATATTCAAACACGAGTTTGTGCATTTGTTGACACGCTAACTTCTTCTTATAAAAATAAAAAAAGAATTTATTTTATAGCTTGTGGAACATCTTTTAATGCCGCAAAATGTGCTTCTGTTTTTTTAAACGAACTTTCAAAAGTTCATGTAGGAGCTTATCTACCTGGTGATTTTAGAACTCAAGTCTTATCAACACTTCAAGATGGTGATGTTATAATTGGAATTAGTCAAAGTGGTGAGACAAAAGATTTAATCGATGTTATCAATCAAATCAAAGATACAAAAAAGAAAGTAACTTTTATCAATATTTTAAACAACGTAAATTCTACTATCGCTTTAGAAAAGTCAGACATTTTTATTCCACTCTATTGTGGTCCAGAAATTGCGGTTCCAGCAACAAAGAGTTTTACTAATCAGCTTTTGGTTTTATATATTTTATCGCTTTATTTTGCAGATAAAATGCTTAAAAACAAATTGGCCAAAATAACTAAAGCAAGCCTAGAAAAAGCATGGGACAACCTTTATTTGATTCCGGAGCTTATTGGGACAACGATACAAAGCACAAAAGATTCTATAGCTCAAGCAGGAATTGATCTATATCTGGCCCCAAGTATTCATGTGCTTGCAACAGGGATGCAAGGTATTGCAAAAGAGGGAGCATTAAAAATTAGAGAAGTGGTATTAAATCACACAGAAGGATTTGAAGCGACAGAGTTTAAGCATGGCCCTAATACAATTTTAGGTGTGAATACAGTTTTTGGAATGGAAAATATTGGTGGTCTTGTTAATAAGTTGATGAAGACGATTCGCTTTGCTCTTGACCGTAAAGAGACAAAAGATATTTCTGGACAGAGTTTATATAATATTTTTCAAGCAGTTGCTGACTATGCATTTTTTGATAAAGAACCATCAGAGTTATCTTCTAGTGAGGTAGAAATTTTTCATGCCATATTTAGAGAGCATAATTTGTTTGAAAGTCTTTATACTAATTATCCTTTAGTGTTTTTAACAGGGCCTAATGAGCGAGATGTTAATTTAACGATATCGCAGATAAATACACATAAAATTCGCGGTGCAAATATTTATGTCATTGCACAAGAGAATAAATTGGTACGAGATGCAATTTCTAAAATGATGCCAACGATGTATTCAAAAGATTACAAGTATGAGTATATTGTATTGCCAAAAACTGATGATAATATTTTGACTTTTTTTACAAGCAGTGTTGCCTTGCAACTTTTGGCATTAGATATGAGCGTTAGAAAAATGAAATTTTTAGACCGCTTAGAAATTAAAGAACACGGCGTTCATCCAGATTCACCAAAAAATGTAAGTAAATCAATAACGGTAGATTAATTAGTTCGTTGGATTTTTTTGCAGTCGACTGCATTTTAGTCCGTACCAAAATGCAGTTGACTGCATTTTGGTACGGGTGATATAATCCTCAAAGAAGGGGAAATATATGATTATTCGAACGATTCATGATGCCACTATCGATTTTTTAGAAGAAAAAATAGTGTTACTTACAGGGCCTAGACAGGTAGGAAAAACATTTTTTACAAAAAGTCTCATGCACTCTTTTGAATATTTAAATTTTGATCACGCAGACGGTCGTGCGATTATAAAACAAATGAGTTGGGATAGATCAAAAGAGCTTATAGTTTTAGACGAAATTCATAAAATGAAAAATTGGAAAAGATGGTTAAAGGGAATATATGATGTTGATGGAATTCCTCCAGCACTTCTTGCAACAGGATCGGCCCGAATGGATGTATATCGAAAGGGGGGGGATTCGCTTGCTGGAAGACATTATTTACTGCGACTTTTACCTCTATCTATTAAAGAGGTAGATGCCAAACATCCAAAAGAGGTACTCGAGGCACTAATGCAGTTTGGAGGTTTTCCAGAACCATTTTTATCTGGTTCGACGAGAAAGTCTAAATTGTGGCGAAAAGGGCACCTTGATATTATTTTGCGAGAAGATCTACTAGATTTAGAAAAAGTACGAGATATAAAATCTATAGAATTACTTGTTGATTTGCTGGCCGCACGTGTTGGATCTAGTATTTCATATGCATCGCTGGCCCAAGATCTTCAAGTGTCACCTCATACAATCAAGCATTGGATTGAGATTTTAGAAAATCTTTATGTAATTTTTGTCGTTCGGCCATATTCCAAAAAATTAAGTAAAAGTATAAGAAAAGAAACAAAAATTTATTTTCATGACGTTGCACGAGTTACTGCAGAGGCCGGAGCAAGGCTTGAAAACATTGTTGCTTGCCATCTGTTAAAGAGAAATTATTTTTTAAGTGATACCGAAGGCGAGAAAATGCAGTTATTCTATCTTCGAGACAAAGAAAAAAGAGAAATAGATTTTTTAACAACACGTAATGATCAGGTAGAATGGCTTATAGAAGTTAAAACGGGAGAGAAAAATCTCTCAAATCATTTAAAATATTATCATGAGCGATTATTGCCTAAAAACTCTTATCAGCTTGTATATAATTTAAATAGAACAAGTGAATTTCCTAACGGAATTAGAATCGTTCCGGTAGATGATTTTTTAGCAAAGTTAGAAACCTAGTATACTTACGGGGAGCCGATTTCTAGAATTGTTTTTCCAAGTGATTTTGATTTGTTTTGGAAATAATTATTTTTTTCGCCAGTTTCTGCGCACTCTTTGCATCCAATGCAAAGTTCAGCAGTAGGACGTGCCATTAAACGCTCATAAGAGATTGGCCCATCGCACTCTTCACAGCGGCCATAAAGACCACGCTTAACTCTATCTAGTGCTTGTTCCACTTTTTTAAGATAAAAAAGCTCTCTATTTCTAAAACGTAGTTCTTGTGAAGCTTGAATATTTATGCTGGCCTCATCTAATACATCGCTTAGTTCATTTTTGTCCAAGCAGAAAGTATCAGATTCGTACTCTTTGTTTATTAGTTTTTCTTTTTCGTTCAAAAGTCGTTTATGTATTGTCGTAAGCTGTGTTTTGTTTAAGTAGCCGTGGGCCATACATTCTCCTTTCGATAAGACGTTGTGCGTAATTGCTTATTTCTTTAAAGATACAGAATATTTACACTGAACGTAAACAGTTGGGTACTGCTTTCTTCCTAACAAAAAATGACATTGCTCGTTATATAAAATAAAAGATAAATATTTGTTTCAAACCTTAAGATTTGTTGAGTGAATGTTTTTTTTACAAAATACATTAAAGTTTAAAAATGATCTGTGGACAAACTGTACATGGAAGTATTTTTTGATAAGAAAATGATGTTTAATTTTACTCGGTGCTTGTTGCTGATTTTTATAAGCGTCATTTTTTCTTCATGCATGAGTAAATTAGAGGTCGATGCTGTCTCAAATCAGCTGGCCCCTGCGAATGGGCCTTCTGGAGTTGTTGTTATATCTACTCCTTCGAGTGATACCTCAATAGATCCATCACTTGCCTTTTCGGGCATGCTCCTTTTTTCTTCTAAGACAGACACGCAGGTAACTCTACATTGGGTGGCCCATCCAGATGCTGTTGCCTATGATGTATATAATACGGTAAGTGGTGTTCCTGTTTATATGACCCCAGTCTTAG
Source organism: uncultured Bacteriovoracaceae bacterium (assembly GCA_964497525.1). Taxonomy (GTDB): domain Bacteria; phylum Bdellovibrionota; class Bacteriovoracia; order Bacteriovoracales; family Bacteriovoracaceae; genus CAZCDT01. The sequence continues at coordinate 641 of CAZCDT010000058.1, read as the reverse complement.
GTCAAGCAACAGATCAGGTTACTTTAACTGGACTAATTCCTGGAGCAACTTATAAGTTTAGAGTAAGAATGGTAAGCGATATAAAACATTTTATTTTGTTTTTTATAAAAAAGTTTAAACATCAAACATACTTGCTTTCTAACTGTCATTTTTAGATTTTTAGAGGGGCATTTAATTTTTGCATCGCTTTGAAAAACAAAAATCTTACATCTGTACAGTTTTGTTTAACCACATAAAAATGGTATAAACTTCAAAAGCAAAACAGAGGAAACATTCGATGAATATTAACGTTTTAAGCGATCAAGAACTTTTGTCAAACACAAAAAAACTAGTAAAAGGAAGGAAAGAATTTAACCTTAAAAGTTATAGAACATCTAGAAGAGATTAAAAAAAGAAAACTTTTTAGCGATCTTAAATATCCCTCACTTTTTGAGTACTGTGTTTATGAACTTGGATATTCTCGCGACGAGGCCTATCGCAGAATTGATGCTATGAAAACTTCCAAAAAAATTCCTGAAATAAAAAAAAGCTGGCAAGCGGCAATCTTAATCTATCAACAATAAATCTTATGTCTGATTTTTTGCGTGCCAGTGAAAAGAAAAATATAAAAGTAAATTCACAAGAGATTGTGGCTCAAATAA
>CAZCDT010000057.1:0-20515 GCA_964497525.1 uncultured Bacteriovoracaceae bacterium | reverse complement strand
ACCAAGACCAGCGTAAACACCACTACTACCTGTTGTAATAGGATTTGTTTCTGGACGACCTCCTAGAGTCGTTGAGGTATCAAAATCGTGATATACAACTCCGGCCTTAATAGAAGTAAATAACAAGAAGAATCTTGCACCAAATCCAAAGCTATTTTCTTTAATATTAATTTGTAAAGTCTCTCCACTTGTTAAATAACTACTACTGGCATCTGAGCTTTTAAAAAAGCCTTCAATTCCACCAAAAAGTAAAAACTTTCGACCAAAATAAATATTATAACCACTACCTTTTGGGTCTTTATGAAGTGACTGTAAATTATTTGTATTATACTTATTGTAGGATGCTGTAACAGCAAAATAGTTATTGCCACCAACTTCTGCGGCCAATACACCAAAAGAAAACACTACCGTTAAAAGTAAAACTAGAAATTTCATAAAATATATCTCCTACTCTTCTTTTATATTTTGGTTACTATCTATAATAATTTTTCTATCTTTTATGGTATCTACATTTGCAACTTTTACAAGATTGATCATTTTATCACTTAAAGAAATAATTTCGACATTACCCTCCAAGTTACAACCAGTAAAATCAACTAATCCTGTAACTTCTAATTTATTAAGATTTATTATTTTCGTATTTTTAAATACAGCTAAGACATTTTCGACATCGTCATAGTATGAATTTTTTAATGCTATATTTGGCAAGTGCCCTGGTTTTAAATCAATTAAACGATAAGTATTTTCGTCAAACTTAAAACGATCAGAATGAAATTGCATAAAATAATCAAATGCCGTTTTTATTGGAGAAAAAAATCTTGTTCTATGTTTTGTGTCTATATTTAAAAAATGAACAATCGGCTTTTTAAATGTCATGCGCCAATATTTATCTAAATTTAAAAAGACCGAACCCATTGCACCTTCTAGTTGGATATAGTTTCTTTTTACACCATCGCCGTCTATTTGCGATTTTTGATTTAAAATTAAATCAGGAGCAATAATTTTTAAAAATTCACTCTCACCTATTTTTTGTACAAGCGCTTCTATCATTTCTGATAACACGTCATAATTTAAAATAACCATATTTGTGTTAAAAAAAGCTTTTTTATGATCAGATAAAAGCCCTAATTGTTCAAAATACTCTAACTGATTACTCTCTTGGGCCTGAGCTTTTTCGATCATGGCCACATAACTTACAGGTATTAAATCCCCTTTTTTTACAATCATTAATTGTCCACCTTTTAAATCAATTCCTGTTTTGGTGGTTGTAATCATTGCAATAGGAATTTTTCTCTCCTTCATCCAAGAGATAATTACAGCATCAGGAGAGCTTCCAAGATCCTCTCCATTTCCTATGGATGAAATAAGAGTTTTACCAACAACCTTGGGCCTTAAATGAGATTTAAATGCGGCCAAAAGTGCTTCAACTCCAAACAAAGCATGACCACCAGGTGCTTTTCTATTATAGGAAATTTCAAAATTGCTATCTAAAGTTGGAAGTTGGGCCTGAACTGTATGATTAAATCTAGTGGCCTTTTTATCAAGTTTTAAATCATTCCAAATTTCATCTATTGCAGTTTTTGTCTCACTACTTACAATATCGTGAAAAATAACTCCACCTAAAGGACCTGTTAAAACATCCTGTTCTAGTTGTCTTATTTGAGCATAGGCAAGAGATATTTCATCTTCTTTATGCCTTATAAAAAGATCAGTACCTTTGGCCCCTATTGAAATATTTTTTACATCACACTTTTTTTTCTTTGCAAGATATGTCGTTCTTGTCATCGAAGAACCCGTACCGGCCTGCATTTTTTTTGCCCATAGTACACAATCTTTTGCTTTTGTTATATCCACACTTGTAAGTAAAGATTCATATTCGACAATAGGCATCTCTTCTAGAGTTTTCTCACTTGCTATGGCCGTTGGAACTGCAATTACTCTATCTTTGCTGTTCATATCTTGCAAGATATCGTCTTGTTGTGCAATTTGATAAGAAATTTTTTGACCTTTATTTTTATACTTTGCATATAACGATAAAAAATATGATAAATTCAAATCATCAAGTCCCATCAGTTTTTGCAACTCTTCTTTTAATACTTTTAGTTCGAGTTCATTTGAGTTAGAGGATAAAAAAAAGTGATTAATTTTTTCTTGAATAATGTTTGTTTTCATACGCTCTATATCCCCCTATTTTGATCGCATTTTACTTAGTATTTCTAGATAGCGTGCATTTTCAGACATTTTTTTTAGCGAAAGACGTAAGTACATAATTTCAAAAATCATAAAAAGAAACATTAAAATATAAAGTCCTAATGTTTTAAAAAATAACCACCAAGAGGTTGTATAAAATGCCATTCCAATCATTAAAATGGCATATAAAAATAAAAAGATAATAAAGTGCTTTTCTAATTCTAAAATTAAAAAATCAGGTAGACGATTTTGAGGCATGCTTTTAAAAAGGTGTAAAAGCACTGGTCTTTTTTTTAATAGTAAAACTAGCATGAATATTGCCATGACAAAAGACATGACTCCAGGCCATAGTTTAAATAAAAGTCCATCTTCTTTAATGAATGCAACACTTCCCATTAAAAGCATCAAAAAAAAGTTTAACTTTGAAATAGTGTGCACCTCTTTTATAATCAAGCGTTCTAAAATAATTTCTGCACAGGCCAAAATAATCCCACCTAAAATTGCTGTTTTTATCGGATAATAAGATTCGAGATACCAGTACAAAAAAGCTGGAGCAAAAGAGAGAATAAAAAAACTATTTTTCATAGGATTTTGTGCCATAGAATACAAGTTTATACTCAAAGATTTTATAAGACTATAAGCGGCTTGATTTTAACTGATTTTTTTTTGAGGGTCTTTTTGATCTTTATAACTAGAAATTAACGCACTTACTTTTTGTGGAGTTATAATTTCTACATAGTCTTTAATCGAGTAAAGCCATTCGATCAGGTATTGATTTATTTCAACAGTTGCGGCCCAAATTTTATCTCCTAGAGAGTTCATCGTGAGATATGGATTGTGAAGATAAATGTAGCGAGGATAAAGATCTAAATTTTCATCTCGAACTATTTTTAAGACCAGTCTTTCTTCACACTCTGCCAATTTTCTTAATTCCAAAAGATAGTCATCGATATCTTTTTTAATAAAATTTGGTTTATACTCTTTCGTTAAAATAGGTGTAATTACAAGCATATCCTTAAATGCAATGCTTACAAGTTGCCCAGTTGAAAAATCCTCGCCAATCACATACCCATCGTCATCGCCATAAACGATGCGATGAGGATATATGTTTTGCTCTTTTTTATTATAAACTTGAAGTTGTAGTATGGATTTTTTAAAAATTGCATGTTCAAAAATAGAGATTTTATAAAGATCATTCTTTAAATAATTAAGAAGCCCTAAACGATCTCCGCGATGTCCTAAAATTTTTATACTATTATCTTGTGAAACTATGAACTTTTGGCCAAAGGCCTTTAAAACCAATGAGGCCTCAAAGAGCTCCTCTTTTGAATATTTACTGCCCTTTATTAAAAGATCATCTAACTTGGCCACCGGGCCTAGAGAGAGCATCCAAGAGAGCAAATCATAAATCCTGTTATTGCTATTTTTAAATAACATATCATTCTTATCGGATATTCTAATTTTATCTTTAGACTAATATTTTAAGTTATTGTGAAGTGTGAAGAAAATTAAGATGTTAGGAATAATTTCCTTTGACGAATTTTTATTATTTGATTCTACTTTGTTCACTATCGCATGAACCTACTTTTTTAGGCCATCCATCGTGATATTTAGAAAATGAAGCATCGATTTTCGTAAATCTTTCATAGGTAGAGTGTCATTTTCTAAGACAAGCTCTTTTTTGATAAAATCGACAGGAAATCCTGTTAATTTAGAAATAGAAGAAAGAGGTATTTGCTCATCTTCCATAATTCCTTGTAATGCACTTGCAGGAAACACCGAACTCTCCTCAATTGCTACTGTTTTTAAAAGCTTTGCTTCTGCTTTGTTCATACATGCTCCATCCGTGAACTTAAAAATCTTCCTTAATTTTTTCGTTCTAGAATCATCAAAACTCTAGATTTCTAGGGAATCATATCGAGAGGCGTTAATTAATGTCAAACACACAAGAGCAAAAAAAAATGAATGTAAGAAGATATTAGATTAGCTGCGTCAAAAGAGTTTTGGGGCAATATAAAACGCCAAAACATAAATTAAAACAAAAAGAATAGTTAAAATGTTTAAATATTTTTCAATATAAACTTTTACCTTTGCTCCAAAAAATTGAAACAAAAGTCCAACAAGATAAAAACGCGCTCCTCGACCAAGGATAGAAGCAATCACAAATGGAATAATAGAAATTTGCGATACACCTGCTGCGATTGTGAAAATTTTATAAGGAATTGGAGTAAACGCGGCCGTAAAAATTATCATGTAAGAGTGCTCTTCATAGGCCTTGGAAACTTGTAAAAAAAGCTCTGGAGTAAAGCCTGGCACATATAGATAAAAATATTGATCGATTGCTTGCCATAAAAATTGACCTATACCATATCCTGCAACAGCACCTGTTACAGAACCTAAAAGACAAACAGTTGCAAACCATAAAGATTTTTTTGGTTTTCCAAGAGCTAATGCCATTAGTAAAACATCTGGTGGAATTGGAAAAAAACTTGATTCCATAAAGGCCAAAACAAATAGTGCTAAAACACCATATTTACTATCGGCCCATGATAAAACCCAATTATATAATTTTTTTAAAATTTGCATTTTGTTATCTTCTCGTTTTAGTTTTTGTAAAACGAGAAGATAACAAAGGTTAAAAATTCAGGCAATAAGAAATTAGCGTTTACAGTTTAAAACTAGTTTTGCCATTTCCGCTGTTCTTTTTATAAGGTCTGGGTATTTCTTAGCAAGAGCTCTATCTATTTGTACAAGTAGTGATCTCTCTTGAGCATTTGGAAAAGCCTGTAAAATCATATTACCTTGATCTAGATCTTTTAAAGATTTTTCTAGCTTGCTAATATCACTAGGCTTTACTTCTTGTCCGACTCGTGTAGTACCAGCATTTAAAGCTGCTGCATTTGTTGTTGATGGAACTAAATCGGCCTTTGTTGCAATAGGTGTTAATGATTTATTTCCTGTTGTAACCAGCGCATTTCCTGTTTTTGGAACTACCACTAGAGGATTTTTAGTCGTAGTCGTACTTAATTTTATAGTACTTGATGGTGCAGAACTACTACTTGCAGCGGAACTTCCTTGCTGTGCAGCTTTTGCGGCAGCAGCAACTGAAGCTTGAGTATGTCCATGTAATGCCGCAAGATTAGACAGCATGGCCATATCCGACTTTAATTTTATAAAATTACTATTTTTATCTAAAACGGCCTGTAGCTGAGTGTTATTTAATTTTGGATTGTCCTTTACAATTTTATCTACAGCAGTTTCAAATTCTTTACGTGTTTTAATCACTAAATCTTTTATTTCTGCTTGAGTTGGTTCCTTTTTAAATCCCAACTTCGAATACGCCTTACGAATTGCTAACTCTTTATCTGAAACACTGGCACCTGTTGATTTCGGATTTAAATAACTACTTAGCAATTTTCCACCAACAACTAATCCGACTCGCATACCAACGCCCATAAGATTGCCTTGGGCCTCTTTTTCAAAATCAAGAGCAAGAGAAGGATTAAGTTCTTTTAAAGCGTTTGCCATATCAAAATTAATATAGGCTTTTCCTGCATCACTGATTGTAGATTCTGCAAGCCAAGTATACATACCATAATCAACAAACTGTTTTCCTATTTTTCCAGCAGTTGTTGGATCAAGTCCCATCCAAAATTGTCCACCAGCACCAGGAAGCTTTCCTATTTTTCCAATAACACCTAAAGTAGCAATTCCAGCTTTTGTAGATGCAAGTCCGCCTGCAACAACTGGTAAGACCGCAAAACCTCCCATAAAAAGAGTATTCGTGCTAAAATTTTGAATAAAATTATCCTGCATATTGTCTTTAAATGCACACCAAAAATCTTGATCGGTTCCTGATGTTTGCATTTTTGTAGCAACGCCAATGCCAAGAGTTGTAAGACCTCCGGCCATCGCTCCTCCCATTAAAAGACCAGATGTTCCACCTGTTGCATATAGTAAAGCTGTTCCACCAACTAAATATGGAATATCTCTTGATAAAGTCTTTTCAATAAATGTTGCTCTTTGGGCCTTTTTTCTCTCTTCTGATGCTTGGGCCAAACTTTTTTCCATTTCTTTGTATGCACCATCAACTCTTTTAACTCGACTTATTTCATTTTTTAAAATTGCTTCAGCTTGATCATTTTTAAGGCCTAAGCTTAAAAGAGCACTCTTTTTTTGATTAATGTTTTTTTCAACATCAAGAATAGATTTTTTAGGCAATGAATCGTCACCTAATGAAGATATAAAATCATTTGATGTTTTAAAAATATTATCGATTTCACTTAAGTCTTGATTTTTTGAAATCTTTACAGCATGAGCATTACCAACAACACCTTCATCTTTTTTGTTTTTTACAGGAGGAAATATTAGTTGATCTCCCACAACAATAGGTCGATCTCTGTTTACTTGTTTTAATAAACTATAATTTGCCGGAGACAAAATTCTTTCTAAAATAACAGCTTTTGTAGGATTTTCTTTCTCTAATTTATTCAACGCATTGGGTGAAAAATCTATGTTACCAAAATTCCATCCATTTTTTTCATCCCAATTGATCCCTTCTTTTTTTGCCATACCATGCATCAATACATGATCTGTAATATACTTATCATTTTTTATACCCATGGATTGTAACTTTTTAACATCCTCTTCAGTTTGTTTTTCTTGCACAAATTTGTTTCCAATATCTTGTAATTTTGCAAAAAACTCCATTCTCTTTGCCATGATCATTTGAGACAAATACATCTGCTTATTTGGATCTGTTTCACTTTCTAAAAGAAGTCTAAAGCGATTTACATACTCCAAATCACTTTTTTCACCATTGGCCAGTCTTTGATTCCAGTCATTAATTATGCTTGTATAATGCTTCATTTCATCAGAAGAAAATGGAATCGGGCATGTATGGTTTTCCTCTTTTTTTTGAAAAAGCCAGTTATTAATTTTTGAAAACACACCCTCATTTACGTCTGGTTTTCCTTGTACATCTGCCGAACAGTTTCCTGTTTTTTCATCAATACAAGAAGCATTTACGCTATTTATAAAAAAATTAACAATTAACGACAAAGTAATAAGACCTAAAAACTTCATACTTTTCTCCAAGCAGTATATTAAACAAAATAAAAGTTACTATACATTTTCATCTAAGCCTGTCGGCATTTTATAAAAAAACATTAATGATTTTAAGTGCCAATGTTTAAATATTTTTTTAAAACATATAATTGACTTATTTGATATCTTAAAACCCCAGAATTCTCATTAGCGTTTGAATGCATCCACCATTTTTAGAGTTGTTAAGTCTTGGAATTTTATCATTTAAAAAAGCAATTCTTTTAGAGTGCGATGAGATGTTTAATGATTCTTTTATAATACTCCACTCACCTTCTACTCTTGTCTTTGGCCAACTATTCTTTGCGTTTTTAAAAAATTCATCAAATTTCATTTCAGATGCTTTTTTTATAAACTTTACAAAATCATCAAGATTCTCAAATGCCGTTGGATTTTGAAACACTCCATCTAAGATATTTAAAGCGATGATTTCGTCTTTAAATGAGTAGCTCGCGGCCAATAAATATTTTAAAAACAGTGAATCTTTTAAGAATGAAATTTTTTGATACTTATTTAAGGCCAACGCCCTTGCTAAATATTTATTCTTAGAAGCAATAGAGTAATCTAAAAATTTTAACAGCAAGTTTTCCGAATAATTAAGATTTATATAAGGTGTTTGCATAATTAGTGATTTTATTAAAGTGTGATGAGACAAACTTAATAGTCGATCAACAAATAACTCTGTAAACTCTCCACTTAAAGAAACGCTAGTATTTAAGAATAGATTTTGCAATAAATAGCGAAATGTTTTTTCATCGTTTAGCGAAGAAATTATTTTACTTAAAGCTTCTTGAAAACTGTCATTATACTGTGAAGCAATTAGTTGAGTGATAATGCTTACAAGTTCTTCATCATTTTTGCTTGCACGACTAAGTAAAATTACAATGTCACCATGTTTTTTTTCTTCGATCATTTGTAAAACATTTTTTATGATCTTTTCATATTTTGGTACTTCTAAATATTTTGATACAGGTAACTGTTGATTTAAAATTCCAAATTCTAAAGGATCAAAGTTTGCCATTGGCATTCGACGATTGCAGTAATTTATAAAATCATGCAAAACTTCTTGGTAATGGGGATCATTTTTGCCTTTTAAAAAATTACTATAGCTTGTATGCAAAAATGAACGCAAGCGCTCCATATCTCCATGCTTAAACCAACCATACAAATATCCCCAAGCACCTTTACGTTCATTTATAATCTCTAAAAAACTTGAATCACTAGTAATGCTAAATTTTAAATCTTCAAGCATTCTCTCTACGGTCTTTATACTTTCTTTATCGTTTGCCGTAACAATTGGATGAATTTTATTTTCGTATTTCACCAAATGAGTAATCTCTTTTTCATAAAGCGGTAATGTCTTTAAGTAATTGCTGAAAATATCAGATGGCAAATATCGTTTAAAGGCCATCTCTTTACCTGCAACAGCTTGTGCGGCATTAACTCCTGGATTATTAAAATCAGTTTTAAAAAAAGTTTGCAACCAAATTTTTTCTGGTGCTGTTGGAGCAGCTGCTTTTTGTACTCCTTTTAAAAGTTCTATATCTGATCCAATATCGATTAATAAAGCTTTTCGACCTAAATCAATCTTTCCAATATCAAGCCCTTGTTCTTTTAAGTATTGTTTTAAATTTGGATCGCCAAGTAAGTTTTTTGTGATTTTTATTGTTCCAATTTGACTATTTTTAAATTTCTGAGGATACATCAACTTTAAAGCGTCGCTAAAAATTTCGCTATGAGGGCCTATAAAAAAAATATCAAAATCAGGATATAGCTCCATAATCATTGTATTAAACTCAATTATTGATTCTTTTAAAAGCTTCCAGTTTAGAGGTAGATCATCGTGTTTAATGGATAATACATCTTCAATTATTGGTCTTTTGGAAATTGTAAGTGTTTTTTTGCTATCAGTAGCAAATGATAAACTAATTGTAGAAACCATAAAAAAACAAAATAAAATTCTACATAATTTTTTTCCATATAATTAATTTCCTATTTCAAGTTTTTTGGCAATACTCTTTAAACACTTTAATTTAGTATTAATTAACACCGTTGCTTCAAAACCATTATCAGATATATTGACCTTCCCATTTCCATCTTTTGAAACAAGTCTTGCCCAAGGAACGTTTGCGACTCTTACACCAGTTTGTGACACATTACTTAATAATCTTAAATCACCAATATTACCGTCGATAGTAGATAATGCTGTATATTTTTGAAAGATATATCTTCCTGGATTTTTTTTAATCATCTCTTTAAGTGCTGGAATCATTTCTTTTGTAATTTTTGGGCCAACCCAAACAGCGTCCCCGCCTCTTCCATCAACTCCCTTTATTACATAATTTTCTAGTTTTAAAAAAACTTCTTTCATTGCCTTTGAATTTAAAATCTCTTTTTTACTTTTAGTAAAACTAGAAAAAGATCCAGTATGCATATTACGCAAAATAGGTTCCTCTTTTAAATAATACCTAATCAAATCTTCAACATAAATGTATAACTCTTTATCTCCAATAAACTCTGTCCCAGGTACATTCGTCATTGTAATTTTCCCATCTATTAAAGAGTCTATTAGACCTTTTTTAAGACGTTTTCTATCAAAACTGTTCTGATAAGGAGAATCTTGTTCTAAATATTTTTTTATACTTTCATAATCTGGCCCACTACGAGTTTCATTCGAATTCATCAAATGCTCTAATTTTTTTCGATATTTTTTAGGTAAATCACTTTGTTCTAATTCCAGTTCTGCCTCCATTATGATTTGAAATTTTTCATTAGCAGAATGTCCTATTGCCGTTTCTGAAGGATCCATATTAACAATCACATGACCAACTCTTAATTTTTTTCCATCCTGGTACTCTAACCAAGTTCCTGACTCATCAACAATAAGTCTTTTACCATCAACGTCTCTGCGATAAAATGTTGCATCTGGATCTAAAAAATATGATTCAATACCTCTTTCTTTAAAAATTTTTTGAACTCTTAAATCTTCATTATCCGCAGACATTGATTTTGGATAACGAACCATCAAGGCTATTCCTTTTTTTTCTTTTGCCATTTTTTTATATTCTTTACTTATTTCATCATAAAACTTTTTTGGATGAGGACTACTTGTCTGTGAAATATATTTAGGCATTATTTTTTCTAGAGACTCTCTTGCTTGAATCAAGTCTCCCATTCCACCAACAAAATTAGGATTATCTTCAACCACATAAAAACGACCTTCAGGATGCCCTTCTTCGGGTGGGCCTCTAATAATGTCTGGTGCATACCAAAAACTAATATGTTTTGGTTTAATAAACTTGTCCCAATCTTCTTCTTTGGCCCTCATTAATACACGATCTATCACCTGTTTTGGAATCACTCCATCTTGTAAGTACCGTCTATTTGAATAATGATCTTTTAAAAATTCACGAATAGCACTACCGCGCTGCTTCACTCCTTTTTCTAAAATATCAAACTCGTTAGGCGTTAAAACTCTTGGCAATGTTGATAACGCGTTGTCGCCTTTAAAATCTTTTAAGGTTTGTTTGCTTTTTTTTTCTTTTTCTAACGGCGTTAAATTTTTATATTCTTGATAAATTCCATCATAAACAGACCGAACAGAATCTTTACTGGTTCCAAAAACCTCATCAAAAGGAGCATCTGATGCAAATAAAATGCTCCAAGAAAAAATAAACGATAAAATAATAGTATTCTTTTTCACTTAAGTAACCTTACTTTAAAATCATAAAAAATAATTCTAAAAAGCAGATCGGAATAAGTGCGTTTAACTTTAGTCAAAATAAATTAATGTTGTAACAATTCATGAGAAATTATTATAAAGTTTTTTTTATAACATTACGATATGAATGTTACGGTTATCATTTTACTTGTTTTTATAATTATACTAAGTGTATAGTATTAATTATACTGACGTACGATATTACTTTTGGCAATTTTTCTAAAATTTGGTTTGAGCATAAGGCAGGGTTGGCCAGAAGAAGTTTAGACACCTATCGCCCCGTCATTAATAATTATCTTATACCTATTGTTGGGAAGATCATGTTGAAAAATATTCGTGTTACTCACGGATATCAGATAATTTCCTTGGGAAGAAAAAAGAGCCTTAGTCCAACGCGAATAAACTTTTGCATCAGGGTACTTAAGCAAATATTGAACGATGCAATCAAGTGGGATTATCTACTATCTAATCCAATCAACAAAGTTGAGAAGTTAAAACAAAATCCTCGTGGAGAGACTTATTGGTTGTCTGAAGATGTTCAAAAGTTTTTAAATGCTAATAAAGATCATCCATTTTACAGTTTTTTTCTAGTTGCACTCAATACTGGTATGCGGCGGGGTGAATTGCTGGGCCTGAAGTGGGATAAGGTAGATTTTGTAAATAGACAGATCGAAATAGCAAGGAATCGTGATCGTTATGAAGTTCGGCCAACAACTAAAACTGGAAGAATTCGCTACGTGCCGATGAACAACACTGTTTTAGATGCGTTACTAAAACTTAGAAATGAAAAACGTAATTTAGATTTTGTTTTTGTCGATCAGGTTGGTAATCCCCTATTTTAGGAAAGATTCCACCTAGACTTTAAATTTAATAAAATCTTTAACAAAAAAAGACAAGTTAAAGAAATTAAAGGGGACGATAGGGGAAAAAATGAAAACTAATTTTAACAACAACACCTACAGTAACTCATTTAATTGTTTGTCTGCATTGTTTTTATTTTCAGTAATCAATCCAGTGTCACTATCTGCTTTTCCTTTCAAATTAGAAATTGATTGCACCTGATCTTCGATATTCTTTTTCGTTGCGGTTAGCCACCGTCACACTCTCTGCTATTTCTATTTTGTCGACATCATATTTGATGAAATTACTGCCCACAATTCAAAGCAAATTTTTCAAAATCGAAATACAAAACTACTCATAAAAACATACCACACGAAAAACTGTTTATGCTTGGTGCCCAATAATTTCGATCAAATCAATACCCTGTCATTATTAGGATCATTCTCTTTCGTTTTTTCGTCCAGATGCAAATATAGACGCAGTGCGTTGGCGATGCTCCCAAAAGTCGACCATAATACCAGCTTGACATATTTATTTTTAGGGTTAATTTGGATATATATGCTTGACAGTAATTTCGTATCAATCATCATTTCCAGAAAAACAGCTTCACTCTAATTGGCGGTCGATTTTAGTCGGCCAACTCCGCCAAAACATCAATAACAATTTATTAAAGGATATTTATGGAACAAAATATAATTTATGTTACGAAGAAGGATTTACAGCGAATTATGCATATTCTTAGTTTTCAGAACGCTGAAGATTTTGAAAATTTAGAGATGGAGCTTGAGCGTGCCAAAATCATTTCGGATGAAGAAGTTCCGCCTGATTTGATCACGATGAATTCCAAAGTAAAGTTTTTAAATGTTCAGGATAATAAAGAAATGACTATAACGATAGTCTATCCATCTGACGCCAATTTTATTGATGGAAAAGTGTCTATCTTGGCATCCCTTGGGTCTGCTTTAATTGGCCTGAAAGTTGGCCAACAGATAGATTGGGAATTTCCAAACGGCAAAATCAAAACACTTTTAATAAAAGAAATTTTATATCAACCAGAGGCCAATGGAGATTGGCACCTGTAATGGAGAAAAAAATTTAGAAGCGCAGGTACAATATGGAATCAGACAATTTGGCCAAGTAGAACTTTTTTTTAAAAATTTCGTTATTTGGCCAATCTTTAGTAGGATTAAGCACCTTGGGCAAGTTCCAAACCGATTCACGTTTCGGATTGTCTCTTATTGGTCATTTTAATCTGTTGAAATTCAGCATCAGTACAAAGAAGAAGCAAAAGATCGGATGCTTGCAACACTGTTGTCCCACGTGGGGCAATTACATCTTGCTTTCGCTGTAAAAGAACGATCCGCACAGATTCTGGAAGAGCTAATTGCACCAAATTCTTACCACAGTAAGGAGATTGTTCAGATACCACTAATTCTTTCAAGTGACTTTTCAGTTTTTGAGTAACCACAAACCCGACAGGAAACCGTGCAACATATCCTTCTTCGGTCGCTAATTTTAACCATTGTAATACAAAAGAAAAGGTTGGGGCCTGAACCAATATTGACAAGAACACAATAATAAACACCAGATCAAAAATCATTTCTGCATTGGGAAGTTGTGCAGTCAATGGATAAAGAGCAAGAACAATTGGAGTTCCACCTCTAAATCCTCCCCACGAGATCAACATCTTTTCTCGAAAATTAAACTTACTTCCAATAAGACAAAGGACAACCGACAACGGACGCGCAACGAATATCAAGCATACAAGCAGAATCAATCCCGGCCAAATGTAATTAATCATATTTTTCGGAAAAACAAAAAGGCCCAGTACTAAAAACATCACCACTTGAACCAGCCATGCCATTGTATCGTGAAAGACAATCAAACTTTTTTTACGAACGAAATTTGATTTACCCAATATCAGTCCAGCAAAGTATACCGCCAAAAGTCCACTTCCATTTGCCTGCTGGGTAAGGCCATAACAAAAAATAACTAAGGAAATGCTCATAATGTTGGTGCTTTGATTTAAATTAAAAAAGCTTCGCAATATTGAAGTGGAGATGGATGAAATGGGGCAAGATGAAATCCTTCAAGCAATCCCTTGTCCGCATAAAATGCAATTAATGAATCATATCGCTGAGAATCAATAATAAAAGGCAGCGTTCCCGGGCCACCTTTTCCAGAAATTCTAGTTTGCTTAGCTGCACTCTTCTTTAAAACTTTATCACTGGCAGAACTTTCTGAAGGGCGAACGGTTTCGCCAAGTCCCAAGACTGAATTGACAATCAGTCTTGATTTTTCACCAGAACCGATATCCTGTAAGAGCAATCCAGCTTGTACTTGAAAAAATAAGATATACAGGAATAGTGGTAAAATGCTTTTAAATATCATCTTTAAAAATTAACACTGCAACCAAACCAATGTCAAACAAACGGCGTTTTGACGATCAATATGGATGCAAATGACACTATCGCACCGACTCAAGATGATTATTCTAATTTTATGCTTCCCACGGAGGTCTCTTTTTAATCACGCCTTTGATGAACGTTAAATGCTTGAAATCATCGGCCGGATGTCCGGTAGAGAGGAAGATGTTTTCAAGGCCCTTATCAAAAAGCTTTTGTGCCAACTGGTCGCCAGTTGGGCCTTCGCCCAATTCGACATCCAGATAAAAAATTGTATCTTTTGAAAATGTATCAATCGCGGTGATGAACTCATCGCTGGTTTTAAATATCGTTAAGTCTATTTGATTTTTTCTAGCAGATTCTTCCCATGTTATTTGCATCAGGAAATCATCTTCCAGAAGGACATATTTTTTTGTATCTGGTGCGCTCACTTGCGCCGTTTTGATTTTAATGGGTATCGTCTTTACCGCTTCTTTGGCCACAAGCTTTACACCAAGGACCTTGCACCGTTCACAAATATTACTCTCATCGGCATGGCTTGTGATTAAAAGGGTAATAGTTTCCCTCAAGAAGTTTTTGTTTGATGCCAACCCATTTTTGTTTCAGATAATCCCGAAGTTCACTTGTTAATAATCCATCAACACCAGCAACTCCTGCATTCTTCTCCACTCTATTGAGGGCCTCAAACATGTTGGTTCGTTCTAGTACTTCTTCTAACAGACTCATCGGTTTAGGAATTGAGTTTTCATTTTTCTTCATCTCACTTGTTGCACTCGCAGAGTCCACGGAAGGTTCCACCCTCCTTCTACCCTGAAAGCTCAAAGCGTCTTTTGATTTTCTGCTACTCCATGATTGATGCAAAAGATGACCTCCTATTCATTAACTTAAAATTCAGGCCTTCGGCGGCACTAGACGCTTACTATGCCCTCTGCTGACTTCTCTACTTTCATTTTCCAGCGTCACCGCCAAAATAGCTTACGCACAAGTAGAGATCTCCCCGGGTAATGCACAGACACCTTCACACTTATACCAGTCAAATATACCACTTGATGTTTCGTGTAAGTTTTGGACTTTAGAAGTAAACGCTTCCTCATCCCATCAAATGGCCTCATCTGCTTCTTGTTCATCTGGCCAGTGCTTTGCCTTCGGCTTCCTTCAGATTCACCGTCACCGATGACACCCTTGCCGTTTAGCTAATATTTCCCCTTACCAGGCATATAGAGGACTTTCACCTCCGAGTATCTGCGCCCTGCCGGGCGCACACAAAAAAAAAGGGAAGCTCATTGGCTTCCCTTTTCAAAATTTGGAGGAGACGTCCGGATTTGAACCGGAGGTTGTACAGTTTTGCAAACTGCTCCTTTGGACCACTCAGGCACGTCTCCATGTGTAAATAAAATTATCATAATTTAATTAAATAGACTAGCTAAATATTTCTAAGTTTTAAAATTTTATTTAAGTGCATGTAAAACAAGCTCCTTATCCTCACTATTTTTTACATCAACCAAATCTACTAACTCTTGAGCACTCATATTTTTGTTATCTACACTTATTATCCTTGGAAAAGTTTTTGTATAAGAAATATTGCTAAGATTTAATTTATCTATATCAAAATTTAAACTTGTTAATACAAGTGCATCTTTTAAAGCAACAACCTTGTATATATAAACCACAGGATTTTTAGGATCTCGCTTTTTTACTGGATCAAAAAACTCTAAGTAATTAGTACCATTTATTCTACAAGCATTAGCATTAAAAACTAACATATTATCAATAGTCACTTTATACAAACCAAAATCTTGCCTAATAATGCTAACATCTGCTTTATCTTTTATATTTTCATTCTTGTAATATACAAATTCAGAATCAAGTTCATCTATATCTACATAATTATCCATTGAACAAATTTCTTTTTTATAGCTATCAACACAACCAGATAGCAACATAAATTGACAAAAAATAAATAAAGCAGCAAACCTATTTGCCATATAAAAATCCTTGTGAATAAAAGATTTACTAGCAAAAATTATACTCTTAGAAAGAATAATCATCTCTTAATTTGTAAAAATAACTACAATGTACAAAAATTGATCACACTTTATTATTTGAATACTTAATAAATTTTACAGTTTTTGGAACTATGAGTATAAGTTGGACTCCAGTTTATTTTTTCTAAATCAAATCCATTTTTACATATTTCCTGTGACTTTAAAGATGTAGGATTAAAACAGACATGAATATGATGCTCATGATTCTCATAATCTTTTACATGTTTCATTTTTGTATCATTAAATAAAATTTGAATCGGTTCTGCTTCATTTAAAAGATCAACAAACATTTGTGTCTTATTATTATCATATTCGGCACTTTTACAATTTATACCTACATCTGCATCACTATTTTTTCTAAATGGTTTAATATCGATACACGTTCCTTTGTGATGTGATGAGTGAGGCCCTTCCCAGACTGAGTGCGGATAAAAAATATCTCCAAATTGAACCTGACAGCCTGCTCCTTTACATTTTTTGTTAAAGGCCTCAAAAACACGATTTACAACACAAAGAGAACCAGCATTTCCCATCGCATCTGCGGCCTTCGTTTTTTTGCCTTCAGGTAGGTAGTGATAAGAATTAAAAGGTCCCTCACCTGTTTCAGGATTTATTGGCATCACCATTAAATCTTTCATACCAGCATATTGAGGCAATATTTTTAAATCTAAAGCATCACTTTGTTTAAAGTTTGGCACTTCTTTGGAAAACTCAAGTAGTTTTAAAAACGGTGTTAATAATTCTTTTTTAATCGGTCTAGAATACTGTAATAGATCTGAACAAATATCATTCCCTTCTCTTAAATAAGAACCGATCAAAGAATCTCCATCATAAATATCAAAATAGTAATTATCAACACACTCTTTTTGATCTTCTTTACTCTGAACACAACAACGTCTGACTTTAAACAATCCTTCATCGTTCATACTTAGCTGTAAAATTTTACCAGCAAACTGCTTTAATTCTTCACTGCTAATTAAAAGAGCATCTGAAGACACTACAAAACGATAATTTTTTGCGTCTTTTAGAACACTCTTTGGCAATAGGCCTTTACTGCCAACTTCTGCTCGCTTAATTCCTCGCTCAGGCAGACCATTACTCTTTAAAGATTTCACAATTTTATCCAAAGTTCCCTTTGTACTATTATGTAAATTCCTTTTCTTCTCAATTGCTTGATTTGAAATTGCAAACTCTTTTTGCGCCTGTGCTGTAATTTTTTGTGCCTCATTATACTTGTTTTTTGCATTTACCAAGTTATTATCTATATCAGGAAATTTTTTTTCTAAAGCATAATACTCTTTCACGTTTTGTACTAACTGATATTTTCTATTTTCTTCATCTATTATTTTTTTTAATCTCTCTTCTTCTTTTTGTACCCAAGCTCCTTTCTTTTTTGCATGCTTTGTTTGATGCGATAAAAGTATTTTTTCATTTTGTTCGATCTTCAACTTATACTTTGTCATTTCTTTTTCAAGTAAACTTCCTGCGTCTTTGTAAGCTTGGGCCTTTAGCAGTAATTCTTTTTTAAATTCTTCTCCCTTTAATTCATACAAATAATCAAGCATCTCATTTTTTTTATCTAAATAGTTAGTTTCAACTTTTGTTCTTTGCTCGATATCTATTTCTAGCTCTTTATTTATCCTTTCTAACTCATCATACATCGGCTTTAGATACTCTTGCGTTACAACAAGCATTTTCTCTGGACTCATTTTCGGCTGATCTCTTACAACTTTATCTATCGAGTTACTGCCAACACTCTCTATTTTTACGGCGATAAATTCACTTTTTTTATCCAGAACTAAATCAGGATCATAAGAAACAAGTGAACCTTTTGGTAAATATGAAGAAATTTTTGCATCTTGTGTTGCTAAATAATCAGAAGTTCCTTCGATATGATTTTGAAAATCACATTTTGTAAGTACTGTCTTTTGTTTCTTATTGCATTTTAATTCAGCCTTTAAAAGATTTTTACTACTTCCCACATCTGAAACAAAAAAAGGAGGATCTTGTAAAAATAAATCACTACACTCTTTTTGACTACTCTCTGTAAGTACTTGTGCATAGATATACGATGAAAACATGGCCATAGATGCTAATATAAGAAGGTGAACTTTTGCTTGCATATATTGTTTTATAGTCACACTCCACCACCTAGAAATTTTACAATATGCTCACATCTTTTTTTATTATTAAAATAAACTTCAAACTTAAGTTCTTTTCCAGGTACCACATCTTCTTGTCTAAAAAGATCTAAAAAAAATATATTAGAGAGTAAATATCCTGGTCCTTCTTTTTTGTTATGCCAAAAAATTTTTTCTTTTCTTTTTCCAGATTTTGCAACGATATAACTATCAACTCCCATAAAACTTTTATTTTTAAATGAGATAAATAACTGTCTAAAAGAACTACCATGAATACTCCATTCATGAGGAAGTTTTTGATATAAAACATCTGACTCTATTTTATTACCAACGCTTTTTTTGGTGATAATCTCTCCCCATAATGAAATACCGTATTTGCTACAATTTTCAAGTGCCTGTACTTTGATAAAAGATAGCACAATAACCATTAATAATATTCTTATTAAATTTTTCATAGTGATGAACGTATCGGTATCTATTTCTAAAAAATAACAATTTTTATTTTTAAAAAAAATGTCTATTTTTTGGCCGTCTAAAATCTATACGGCCACGGAATTTTTACATTTTTTAAAAACGTTTAATAAAAATATGACAAAATCCCTCTACTACACCACACAAAAAGGAATTACATATGTTCATTAAAGCATCTTCACTACTTCTTTCTATTTTTTTTGCAATATCTTGCAATAAAGAACCTATTTCTCCTTTATCAAATACAAAGCTAGATGAGCAAACCTCGCAACATTTTACAATAATTTATGAGAATGCTCCAAATCCAACATCTCTTACCAAGGAGTTTGTAGAACAAGTTTCAAAAGAGTTGGCATATCCACAAAACAAAGAAACCCTTGATACTCTTATTTCTTACTTTGGTAATAATCCGACACTATTTGCTTACTATTTTGTTGATAGTAATGGTGACGGAGAAAAAGATTGGTATTACGATAAAGAAGCAAAAAAATTTCAACCCAATAGTTTAGATATTGATGGCGATGGTATTACCAATTTTTTAGATCAAGATCCATTTGATAAAACAATTCTTAATAGTGATCTAGATTTAGACAATATTCCTGACCACTTAGACTGGGATAAAGATGACGATGGAATTAGTGATCTAGAATCTATAGACAATCAAACTGCGTTGGCCCAAAAAAATATTTTTATAAAAACTAATGTCATAGCATTAAACCAAGAAGCAAAACATAATGCCAGAACAATAAATGCCGCCTTAGAAGTGATGGAAATTGTATATAGCGAAGTAATTAAAGAGAACAATGGACAATTTCCTGGATTAAAATTTTTAAGTGCAAGACCTGATCGATTTAAAGAAGAAGAAAAGAACACTGCTCTTGCATACTATAATGGCTGGTCACAAACAATTACCATTTTGGATACAGGCCGAAAACAATCTATAAACGAACTATTTGCAACAATTACACCTTTAGAGTTTTATTCAACAATGACCCATGAAATGGCCCATGCCTTACATAAATACTTAAAGATCAAACACAATAAAGATATTGTTTTTGATGAGTATTTATCAAAATTCTGGAATCATCCAGAAGAAGCACACTCTCTATTTAAAAATAAAAACTCACAAGAATGGAAAGATTTAATTAACAAAGAGATTGATGATGCCATAAAGAAATATCAAGAAAATGGAAATGTTGATGAAATTACTTATTTGATGCTTAACCCAGAAAAATTTAAAAATATTGCAGCAAGAAAAACAAAAGTAGCACAAGAAAATAATATCATCAGTTCCTACGCTCTGAGTTCCCCATCAGAGTATTTTGCAGAATCGGTTCCTGGATATGCAATGCACATTATGCTAAAAAAACGATTCTTACACTTAACAGGAAATGATAGAATTAATGCTACTAAGGCAATGAGTAAAATCATAAGCAGAGATTCAACAGTTGAACCACTTAATATGCCTCAAGAGGGATTGGAATATATAGACTCTCTTTTAAATTTAAACAATAAACTTGTATTTAACGCTAAAATACAAAGAGAAGATGGATTTAAAGGAAAATGGGAAATTATTTCCCCATAAAATTTACTAATCAA
>CAZCDT010000056.1:0-21174 GCA_964497525.1 uncultured Bacteriovoracaceae bacterium | reverse complement strand
TTACTGGAATATTTTGCTCAGAAGCTAATTACCCACTACGAAGTTTGAAGACCCAAAATTTGTTTTACAATCAAGCACTTAGAACATAGAATTTAGCAGTAAAACCACAGCATTTATGAAGAGGCTTATTATGCAGAAGAAAGGGCGAAGACCTTCCGATTATCCTCAGTTTGCCTTCCGATTAACGGCAGAAACGAAAGAAAGACTTTCTGCTTTAGTTGATGAGGTGACTGACATTTACAACAAAAGTGTATCTGCTGGGGAATACCTCTATAGGAAAAATGACATAATTATTGAGGCCCTAGAAATGGGCCTTAAGCAAATGAAGAAAAACCCAATTAAGCACACAGAGAAGTAAGTTAATGCAAAACTACATGGAAATAATAACCCTTTCCCAGAGAGAATCTAAAAATGCTTTTTAACTCGCTAAGTTTTCTTATATTTTTTCCTATTGTCACGGCATTATATTTCTTCGCCGTTCCGCCCTCAAATGCAAAACTTGGTCAGCGATGGGCAGTTCTACTTATGGCAAGCTGCTTGTTTTATATGTGGTTTATTCCACAGTATATTTTGATTCTTGCATTGACGATTGTAGTAGATTTTATCGCAGGAATTTACATTGAAAAAACCGAAGGAAAAAAAAGAAAACAGTATTTAATACTTAGTATTATCACTACTTGTGCGATTCTTTTCTTTTTCAAATACTTCAATTTTTTTAATGCCAATTTTCTTTTTATTGCTAAAAGCTTTGGTCTTAATTATCCCATTGGAGCACTCAACATTATTCTTCCGATTGGTCTTTCCTTCCATACGTTTCAAAGTTTGAGTTATGTAATTGAAGTCTACCGTGGCAATCAGAAAGCCGAAAAACACTTTGGAATTTTCGCTTTGTATGTAATGTTTTATCCTCAACTTGTAGCTGGCCCGATTGAACGTCCTCAAAATTTACTACATCAATTCAGAGAGCATTATACTTTTGATTATCTGCGAGTAACTAATGGTTTGAAATTGATGGCGTGGGGGTTGTTTAAAAAAGTTGTGATCGCAGATCGCTTGGCCGTTGTTGTTAATAATGTCTATGGTTCACCATACGAGCATAATGGAGTAGCTCTTTCAATAGCGACAGTATTCTTTGCATTTCAGATCTACTGTGACTTTTCTGGTTATTCAGACATAGCAATTGGTTCGGCTCAGGTCATGGGCTTCAAGCTAATGGATAACTTCAATCGGCCATACTTTTCAAAAAGTATTTCTGAGTTTTGGAAAAGATGGCATATTTCTTTGTCTACTTGGTTCAAAGATTATTTGTATGTTTCAATGGGGGGGAATCGTTGCTCGAAGCCTCGATGGCAGTTTAACTTATTTTTTACATTTCTCGTAAGTGGCCTTTGGCACGGTGCCAATTGGACTTATGTAGCGTGGGGGGCAATTAATGGTTTTTATCTTGTCTTTGCAATTTGGACAAAATCTCTGAGACAACGTCTTTTTGAAAAAAGTTTCATGTCTTATGCTCCTCGTATTTTTAAAGTCTATCAAGTCATTGTTACCTTCGCTCTTGTATGTGTAGCTTGGATTTTTTTTAGAGCTTCAAATATCAAGGAAGCAGTACATATCTTCACTCATCTTAATCGAGGTTGGAGTTCTTTTATAAAAACTATTTTTCATAAGGGAATGAATTCTACTTCGGGGGGGGGGATCGGTTTGGGGGTTGGTGGTCGCTCGTTAACAATTTCTGTTTTTTTAATTATCTTTTTAATCGGCATACATCTATTTCAGCGTCATGGAAGCATGCGTTCTATGTTAAGCAAACGACACCCCATAATTCGCTGGTCATTCTATTATACAATTCTTGCTGCAATTATTTTCTTAGGAGTCTATGGTGAAAATCAATTCATCTATTTCCAGTTCTGAAAAGTTAGCCTTTAGAAGGCTTTCCATCAGACTTCTTATGTTTCTTCCGATACCCGTAGTAATTATTGCGATTAATTATTTTATTGATCCCGCAAATCTCTATTGGGGTGCCAGAAAATATAACTGTATTGCTTCTGCGATTGCTTCGGGTATGAACGTACGAGATGTAGATAATCTTGATGAGCGCTTAGTTCAAGAAAAAATTATCACAAAAATAAAGGCCCCTCCTCGACAACTAATTATTGGCAGTTCACGCTCAATGATGATAGGCGATAATATCTTTCAGCAAAAAAGTCTAAACAATTCTGTCTCTGGTGCTTCGCTAGAAGATTATTTAGCTCTATGGTATGTTTACGACGAGAAGGGGTTTTTGCCAGAGGTATTTGTTATCGGTTTAGATCCTTGGATTTTAAATCGCAATAGTGGGCAGGGGCGTTGGCAATCACTTAATAATAATTATCAAAAAATGATTAAGCGTCTTAACTTAAAAGCAGCAACTAATGCGTCAACTGTTTCTGAAAAAACACTGAACCTTATTTCCCTGAGTTATTTTCAAACAAGTACTACCGATTTTAAAAAGCAGTTCCAGAAAAGATGGGAAGAGAGTACAGATCTTTGTGTTGCCACCAGCGAATTGCAATCAAAGGAAAAACAAATGATTCTTTGGGACGGTAGGCGAGTCTATGACGAAAAGATGAGGCTCCGTACAGTCACCAAAGTGGAAGAAGATGCTATTTCATATGGGACAGATAAAAATGTTTACAGCCTCAGTGGCTTTGCCGAACTAGATAAGGAAAACCTAAAAACGCTTGAAGTCTTTTCAAAATATCTTTTACTGAAAGGGATAAAGGTCGTTTTTTATCTTCCACCCTATCATCCCACAACATTCAAAAAGATTATTGCGAGAGATGATACAAAAATAATTCTTGAAGTTGAGAAAGCTTATAAAGATCTTGGTCAACGGCTACATATTCCCGTGGTGGGTTCCTCTAATCCAGATTCCTACAAATTAATGGGAGATGTTTTTTTTGATGGGATGCATGCGAAAGAAAAAGGTGCTCAAGCAGTATTTAAGGCTCACAAAGAAGAATTAAAGGAAGCAAATGTGCTTACAATATTATGAGTAATGTATAATAAATGGTACAATGTTATGAGATTGACTAGAAATAAGAGGAGGTATTTGTGAGTGGAATAGTCCCTACATCTCCTAAAATTTATCATATTGTCCATGTTGATAAATTAAACGCTATCATTTCAGCAAATGAACTTTTGTGTGATTCAGAGATTGCCCGACGTTTTCCAGTGGGGACAACAATCGGGATGGATAAAATAAAAAAAAGAAGGATGGAGGAGCTAAAACTTTCAACTCACCCAGATTTATTTGTTGGCAACTGTGTTCCTTTCTATTTCTGCTCAAGATCTGTTATGCTTTACATGTTTCATATGGGAAATCATGTAGAAATTAATTATAAGGGGGGGCAAGCCCCAATTATTCATTTAGAAGCTGATTTGCATAAAGTCGTTGCTTGGGCCAATCAGAAACAAAAGAGATGGGCCTTTACTTCTTCAAATGCAGGATCAAGATATTTTAAGGACTATGATAATCTACAAGAACTTTCAAATATAAATTGGGATGCTGTTCAGGCAAATAGCTGGAAAGATCAGCGAGAAGAAAAACAGGCAGAATTTTTAATAGAACAAAGCTTTAGCTGGCATCTCATCGACAGAATAGGTGTTAGTTCAACAGAGTTTTACACCAAAGTGCAAACACTCTTACATAACTCAAGTCATAAGCCAAAAGTAGAGATACTTGGCAATTGGTATTATTAGCAGTGAGGACAATATGATTGAATACAAAACTGGTAACTTGTTGACTGAAAATGCTGAAGCAATAGTGAATACAGTTAACTGTGTTGGTGTCATGGGGAGAGGGATTGCCTTGCAGTTTAAAAAGAAATTTCCAGAAAATTTTAAGAAATATGCGGACGCATGTAAGCGTGAAGAAGTTGTTCCTGGAAAAATGTTTGTTTTTGAAACATCTACGCTACTTGGGCCAAAATATGTAATAAATTTTCCAACAAAACGGCATTGGCGTGGAAGTAGTAGTTTGGAGGATGTTGAAAGAGGGTTGGATGATTTAGTTAAGCTGATAATCGAAAAAAATATAAAATCGATAGCTATTCCTCCTCTTGGGTGCGGTCTTGGTGGGTTAGATTGGTCGGTTGTAAAAATACTAATTGAAAACAAACTATCTGTGCTTTCTGGGGTTGCTATTGTTGTCTTTGAACCAAAAGGGGCACCAGATGCTGAGGTTCTCGCCAAGACGAAAGAAGTTCCACAGATGACTGCTGGGCGAGCTGCGCTCATTGAACTCATACACAATTACCTTGATGGTCTACTTGATCCATTTATAACGCTTTTAGAAGTTCATAAATTAATGTACTTCATGCAAGAAGCTGGCGAAAATCTTCGCCTAAAATACTCGAAAGCTCCGTATGGCCCATATACTGAAAATTTGCGACATGTTTTAAATGTCATCGAAGGATATTTTATTTCGGGATATGCTGATGGAGGAGATAAACCAGACAAGCAACTGAAGTTAGTTCCAGGTGCATTTCAAGAGGCAAAAAAATTTCTAGAAAACCACAGTGATACAAGAAAAAATTCCTTGAGGGTTATTGATTTAGTTGATGGATTTGAGTCTCCTTTTGGGCTTGAACTCCTTGCAACTGTTCACTGGATTATCAACAAGGAAAAGATAAGCGGTAAAACAGAGATAATTAACGGTGTGTATAAATGGAACACAAGGAAGAAGCAGTTTTCACCAAAGCAAATTGAACTTGCGGTTGATGTGCTTGTAAATAAAAAATGGGCAACCGCCTAACGCTATAGGTAAATAGCACGGAGGAAAACCAGTTTTTCCTCCGAAAATTTCCTCCGCTACTTTTTTCCTCCAAAATCGGCTGGACTAGAGGAAAAACCCTTGAGAACATTAAGTTCTAGGAACGGGTCTCGGAGGAAAAATGTTCGAGCCTCGGGCATTAAGGTCGCCCAAATTTTTTTATACAAAACGGCCCGAAAAAATCGGGCCGTTTTTTTAAAATCAAGTCAGTGAAATTATAAGTAACTTAAATCATAGAGAGCGTAAAGCGAGTCGGGGTCTTGTTTTTTAATTCATTGCTGGGCATTTCTTGAAATTTCCCGAGTCCGTCTACTTTTCATCTACTTGCTGTCTACCTAGCTTGTTCGACAAATCCTTTTTAAGATAATTGATTGTCACATCTAAGGAATTATCACCAAGATAATAATAATCTGGAGCATAACCTTTCCCCTCTTCTACGGGTATTATGTTGCTAAAGAACTTGCTAAAAAGAACTTACTTAATGAAATGGTAAAATGGCCCGCAGATATAGTTCACCAAAAAGTAATTGAGGCACTTAACATTATTGCGACGAAATACTAACTTCCACTATTTGATGAATAAGCTAACAATAGATAGCTCAAAATCAAACAGCAATCATAGATCGTTTTTTGACGGAAAAATTACTTTGTCTATTTTTCACTTTAATAATTTCAGTGATATACTTTTTTAAAAGCACCTCTTTTGCTTGCATTGGATTAAAAGATCAGCTCGGATTAATTAATCCCTAGCGGAAGTTTATTAAATTAATTTTTAAAACAACTTTAACTGCCTGTAATGTAAAGATAATTTAATGTCTGATGTGTATACTACACGGCGATATTTATTTTGTAGTTTTTATCGGTGATATTGAGAACAGAGGCAATCTTCGCGATATTTTTATCTCTAATTTTTTCTAAACGAATCTCAACTTTAGGCAAACCTTTTGAACCATTTTTTTCTTCAATGAATGTGGTTAATCTTATTGTATGAAGATCTTCAAGCATTTTTTGTAAACTATATTGATAATTAATATTTTTTTTAATTTTAGTATATAAGTATGTGGCCAGCAGATATCCGAGAATACAAATTAAAATATGTACTTTTATTTTTTGATCAGTCCAATGGTATTGTGGCCGTACAGAGCAGTGAAATGGGTTTTTTAAATCTCTAAAACATCGCTCAACTTTCGATTGAGAACGATATGCCAAACAAATTTCTTCGTTAGACCAGTCATGTCGATTGGTAACATGTATTTTTCTTCCAAGAATACTATTTTGAAGATGATCAAAAGCATCTTGGTCAATGCTGTAAGTAAAGCTAATCCGCCCATCATTTAATTTGATTAAATCTATTTTTAAAATATGTTCAATAAACTGACCTTTAATAACACGAGAGGTTCTTTCTTTAATTTCTTGTTCGGTAAATCTTTTTTGACATTTTGGTGATTCCAATACTTTTTTAAAACTTTCGAGAAGTTTATATTTTGTCGCTAAATATTGCTCGATCCCTTGCAACTGTCCTTCTTTTAACTGCTTTGAAACTGTAATTACACATGTTCTTTGTGCGCCCCATATTTTGGTTTTTACTCGATAAACAGGAATATCTTCACCATCAATAACCATAATTCCAAAATTTTTATTAGCATCTTCCAATAAATCTTTAAAGTATGATGGCACTAAGCCTGCAACATAATGAAGTCCATCAACTTCATCCATTTTTGCGAAGTTTTCTTTAGAATTATTACCCTTGTCAAAAACTAGAGTAATATCACTGATGTGCTCAGAAACTTCTTTAATACGAGTTGTTATATCGCTAAAGACTTCTTTAAATGTTTTTGAATCATTCTGATTCCCTGAATATGTTTTATGGAAAAGTGGTATTTGATCTTCGCGCGTGGCCAATAATGCCATTCCTATCTGACGCAAATCATATCTTTTTTGCTTATTATGTCCACGCTGAGGAATTGTACAGTGCTCATTAACAGAGTCAATAAATGTAAAGAAATTGGTAGTATCAAAAAACAAGCAATCGAGTTTTGTTTGAGATTTTTTTATAATATTTGATACAATATTTTTTTCTATTAAATCAATGGAATCTTCTTTAATAAAAGACATTTGATCCCAAAAATGTTGAGAGTCTATTTTGGAAAATTTTTTATTAGCTATTAATTCCAGAGAAGTTTCTTTGCACCAATCAAGCCAACCTCTTTTACTTGATGGATGGCATATTCGATTAATAGCGGCCAATAACATTGATTCGCCGACAGAAATACCATCCCGCACAGGTGGAGATTTTAAAGTATTAGATGCCACAACGTTTTTATTGATAATATTAACCAAATCAAGTTCTTTTGCTACCTGCATAAGGGCATAAACATCGCCATGAGCATATGACTTAACCTCAAAAGATTTTTTGTTATTTAATCTTTCCAATAAATCTTCGGCCCGACCCAAGTATGCCAACGTAACGGGGCGAGGTTTTCCGTTTATTCGTCGAGATTCGACGATATACCAATAATTTTTCCCATGACTTTTTCTTTTTTGTATTGTTGCCATTTCAGAGTATATAGTATTTTATAAAAACCGCCAAGTCAAGCACCAAATAAGCCTTTTACTGGTTTTATTTTGACACTATTTCAGAGTATACAAGCGAAAGTGGTGTTTTTCTGAATAATATTAAGCAGATGAGCGGTATTTATGGAATAAATTTAATAAACTTCCGCTAGGAGAGTTCATTATGAAGAAAAAGCAAATTGTTAGCAATTCAGATCACGGTCAGATCCTTCTCTATCAAACTAAAGATGGCGATACTCGCATCGAAGTTAAATTTGAAGGTGAAACGGTATGGCTTACTCAGGCACAGATGGCAGAACTTTTTGACAAAGGTCGTTCGACAGTTGCTGAACATATTAAAAATGTTTTTGAAGAAAGAGAACTTGCTGAAGAGACATGTTGTCGGAAATTCCGACAACAT
The DNA here is from genome assembly GCA_964497525.1 of uncultured Bacteriovoracaceae bacterium. Taxonomy (GTDB): domain Bacteria; phylum Bdellovibrionota; class Bacteriovoracia; order Bacteriovoracales; family Bacteriovoracaceae; genus CAZCDT01. The sequence goes on along the minus strand of CAZCDT010000056.1, from coordinate 13,388 downwards.
CTAGAAGATGGACGTGAATACGAGGTTTTACACTATAACCTCGATGTTATCATCTCCGTTGGCTATAGAGTAAAATCGCATAGAGGTACCCAGTTTCGTATCTGGGCTACCAAACAGCTTAAGGAATACATCCAGAAAGGATTTCTATTGGATGATGAGCGTTTTAAACGTGCAGGAGATGGTAACTATTTTGATGATCTCTTAAGACGCATTAGAGATATTCGATCTTCTGAGAAGATGTTTTGGAAGAAGGTGCTGGAGATTTATGCCACCAGTATCGATTATGATCCTAAAGTAGAAGCGACTAAAAAATTCTTTGCTACTGTTCAAAATAAAATGCACTGGGCGGTTCATGGAAATACTGCTGCTGAGGTGGTTCACGATAGAGCAGATCACAAAAAAGATAATATGGGACTGACATCATGGTCTGGTGCAGGACTTCAAAAGAGTGATGTTGTCATTGCTAAAAACTATCTAAATGAAAAAGAGCTTGAGGTCTTAAATAGGATCGTTACTCTTTTTTTGGACTTTGCAGAGCTGCAAGCACTAGAACAGCGTCCTATGTACATGAAGGACTGGATTTCCAAACTTGATGACTTTTTAAAGATCAGTAATAAGCAAATTTTAACTCATGCAGGGAAAATCTCCCATGAGCTAGCCACCCTTAAGGCAGAAGCTGAATATGACAAATATAGAGTTTTAAAAGGCCCTGAGGCCTCTTTAGTTGAGCAGCACTTTGAGGAGAGCTTGAAAGAGGTAAAACTTCTAGAAAATGCCCGTTCTCGGCGTCCTGCCTCCACGGGCATACCGTCCGTCCGAGACATAAAGAGAAAGAAAAAATAGATAGCTGGGCGATGCTCCTCAGTATGAGGGTCTCTTTTTTTGTTTATTGAACCAATAGGCGATAGCCTATGATTAATCATCTGCCACAACATAGGTACAAACCCCTGGTTTTAAATAACTTAAGAAAGTAAGTTTTAAAAATAAATCAATGTTATATTTTACTGAACTAATGCGATCCGAGAAGATTCGTTGGGAATTTTGACTTTATGGCAAGCAAGATGTTAGCTTTAAAAAAATATTAAGGTATTAATTTATACTTAGAGAAAAACAATATGGAAGTAACAGTAGAAAAAAGCGGCGACATTTTATTCATCAATTTAAATGGCCGAATTGATGCCACAAATTCTCATGAATTTGAACAACAAGTACTTCCACACTTGGTAGAACAAAAAATTATCGTCATTATCAATTTAAAAGGTCTTGACTACATCAGTAGTGCGGGACTTCGAAGTTTTCTTGTTATTGCAAAGACATCTAAAAATTTTGAACAAAATTTATCACTCTGTGAAATGTCGCTAAATATTCAAGAAGTTTTCAAAATAACAGGTTTTTTAAAATTATTTAATATTTATTCCACAAAAGATGTGGCCCTTGCAAATCTAAAAAAATGAAATCTTTTAAAGGTTCAAAGCTCGCCTTTCAAATCAGTATTACTATTTTAATTATAGTTCTCCTAATTACAACATTATTGCTATGTTACAACTATTCAGTCGCAAAAAACATTATTCTTAAAGATTCACACTCCAAATCACAAATAACCTTGGAACTAGCCATTGAGAAACTAGACGCGAAGCTTGGAGAGGTCGAGGCCATACTTAACGCTAACGATTTTTTTTTAAATGTTAGCAATATCTCCAATGAGCAAATTAATTTGTTTCAAGAAACGATTTTAAAAAAGAATAATTCTTTTTATGGAACTGCTTTTGCATTTGTAGATAAAAATGATGCTCCTTATACTTACAAATCAATTAAAGGTTTAGTCAAAAAAAATTTAAACAGCAAAGCGTATGAATATAAATCTCGTGATTGGTTTCAACGTCCTTTGCAAAGTGGTCAAGACCTATGGCTTGATCCTTATTTTGATCATGGTGGTGGAGATGTATTCATGTCAACTTATGTTGTTCCTCTAAAGAAAGGGGAAAAAACGTTTGCACTGCTGACGATTGATGTCACGTTGGAGTGGCTTGAAAAAATTATTTCTTCAACTAAAATTCATAAGACAGGATATGCTTTTTTACTTAACAAGGATGGAAAATTTATTGTTCATCCCAATAAAGACCTTGCCAAGGGAGAAAGCCTTTTAAGTCTTTCAAAAAAACTTCATCAAGCATACCTGGTTGATATTTCCCAAGATATAAAAAATAAAAAAGCAGGATTTAAAAAAGTTCTTCCTATCACCACCAATAAGGCCTCGTGGGTATATTATGCTCCCCTGAAATATACTGAATGGACTCTTGCTCTTATTTTTCCGGAAGATGAATTATTTAGAGATCTTTATAAATTACATAGTCGGCTTGTTTTAATCAGTACCATTAGTTTAACCCTGCTACTTGTTTTGATTGTTTTAATTGTTAACAAAATGACAATGCCTTTACGATATCTTGCAAAAGCAACAAAACAAATTTCCAAAGGAGATTTTGGCACTCCTCTGCCACAAGTTCATACACAGAATGAAATTGGAGAATTGGCCACGTCGTTTGAAGAAATGCGTAAAGAACTTAAGCACACAATTGATACAACTATTGAGCTAGAAAAAAGCAAGCACAAAATTGAGCACGAACTTAATATTGCTCAAGAAATTCAAAATAGTATTTTAACAAAACTGTTTCCTCCTTTTCCCAATGTTAAATCATTTGATATTTATGCTCTTGTTAAACCGGCAAAAGAAGTGGGAGGAGATCTTTTTGATTTTTCAATTTACGAGGAAAATAAAATATTTTTTGCGGTGGGAGATGTATCAGGAAAAGGTGTCCCGGCCTCACTTTATATGGCCATTACCCTAACGCTTTTTCGGGCGTTACAGAATATTTCACCTAGTAAAACATTAATCAAAATGAATAATGAGCTTGCGAGCAATAATCCAAGCATGATGTTTATTACATTTTTAATGGGAGTCCTTGATTTAAATACAGGAAAGATGACCTTGAGTAATGCCGGGCATACACATCCCTACATTCTAAGACGATGTGGAGCCATTGAAGAACTCAATTTAAGTATTGGTCTACCTCTAGGTGTTATGTCGAATATTGAATATACGGAAGATATTTTCATCTTAAATCCTGGAGATAGCATACTATTATATTCAGATGGAGTAACGGATGCCCAAAACCGTGAACTCGAACAATATGGCACTACACGATTGTTTGAAGAATTAAAGCAAAGCAAAACACTTCCACCTAGATCAATAGTCAATAAAGTACTAAACTCTGTTTCAACTTTTATTGAGGATACTCCACAATTCGATGACATTACTCTTGAAGTTATTTCATATTACGGTACTGATGGAGTCCCTCATCAAAAAACTCAGTCGTCTTTTTTTTCTGCAGAAATTAAAGAGCTTGCAAATATCGCAACCTTTATCGAATCTTTTGGCTCAAAAAACAGCTTAACTTCTGACATCATTTTTAAAATAAATCTTGCAGTAGATGAACTTTTTACCAATGTGGTAAACTATTCTTTAAAGAAAGATCAAAAAGCAAAAATTAAACTCTCTCTCTCTTTAAATGTAAATGAAGTACGAATAATCTTAGAAGATCGAGGAGCTCCTTTTGATCCAACGATTGTTCCTCAGAACATGCAAAATAAGTCTCTTGATGACATGAAGGCGGGAGGGCTTGGACTTCACATCGTCAAAGAACTAATGAGCGAAGTAAGTTATCGCAGAATAGATGATACTAATGTACTCATTATGGGACTAATAATATAAGGTTGAAAAAACAATCATTGCTATTTTATTTTAAATTTATATAATTGAAGAAACTTTAATTATATTTAAATTCGAGTGTTTTATTGTCAAATCAAGTTGAAATAGTCCTGCCTGCAAAATTGAAATATCTTTCTTTGCTTCAAAGGGCGGCCACAAGTTATCTTGATTTGAATGCAATTAGTAATGAAGATCAATCTAATATTGAACTAGTGATTGAAGAAGCCCTATTAACGATACTTTCAACATCTTTGAAAAACGCTTGCAATCAAGAAATATGCTTCTCGATCAATATTCTTGATCGAAGCTTGGTGCTTACTTTTAAAGATATGGGCGAACCTTACGACTTTAATCAACTTAACTATTCGCAAAATGAAATTGAAGACGAAGTTCGGCCGGAAAAAGGGTTTAGTCTTTTTATTATTAAAAAACTAATGAACAAAGTTGAGCTTTTAAATCTTGGTAAAAAAGGCCATGAATTAAGGCTTGTTCGTTTTCTTAATAAATATCAAGAAACATTTGAAAAAATTATTGTAGAGGATCTTTCCAATCTTCCTTTCGGCCTTGAATTTTTATCTCCAGATAAGGCCATTCAAATTGCACAAAGCGCCTACCAAACTTATGGGCACTCATATCTTTATGAAGATATTTATTACCCCGAAAGAATTTCTGAAAAAATTAAAATTGGAAGCTTCATTTCTGTTGGGGCCCTTAGCAATGATGATCGTTTATTAGGTCACGCGGCTTTGATTTTGGATGAAAATAAAAAGTCAGGAGAGCTTGGTGTTGCTTTTGTTCATCCAAAAGCACGTGGAAAGGGATTTTTGCAAGATCTTACCCAAAAACTTATCGAAAACGCTCAAACAAAAGAACTCGATATGATTTATGTTACGGCCGTAACTTCTCATGTCTTTTCGCAAAAAGCGGCCTTAAAATTTCAATTTAAAGATATGGCACTTCTTATCGGTTGTGGATCAGAATTAAACATGAAGGGGATTAATGAAATTTCCGATCATCGTGAATCATTCATTACGATGGGCAGATATTTTAAGCACCAACTCGTGCGAAATATTTATCCACCCCTCAAACATCAAAACATCATTTTGCAGACTCTAGAAAATCTTGGCCTTACTCAAGCGTCTCTTGATCATCAAGAAAATCATCGGCAAACTCATCAACAAGAATTAGAGATTACAACGAATCTATACAATACTGCCAAAATTTTTGCTTATAATCTGACCACTGATCTACCGAAAAAGGTGAAAAAAATAAAATTCGATCTTACTGCGAGTTCTGCAAAGGCCATCTATCTTTATCTTAATCTGAATCATTCGTTTTTGCCTCAAGTTTTCAATCAATTTGAAGCACAGGGGTTTATCTACGCAGGACTTATTTGTGAGTATAAAGATCAAGACTGGCTTATCTTGCAATATCTTAATGGCTTTCCGGTTGAGTTTGAAAAAATTTATATAAACACTGATTTTGGAAAAACGATACAAGAATACATTCAAGATGAATACATCAAGCTGACGACTTAAAAGGATTATTTCTATGAACAATACTTTAGCAATCGAACGCCTTTGCCAAATAATTTCTCCTTATGAGTTTGATTCAGAAAAAGAGAAACTTTTTATTGATGCGATAAAGGAAAACTATAAAATTCAATTTGAAAAACAACCTTATATTCGTTTCCTGGCCGAAAGAAATAATTTTGACATCTCACAAATTAAAACTCTGGACGATTTGGCCAAAATCCCCCCTCTCTTTGTTGGTACGATGAAAAGGACAACTTTTTGCAATCTAAAAGAACAGGAAATTTTCTTGGTACTTACAAGCTCTGGAACAAAAGGGGAAAAAACTCAATCATTTTTTGGAAAAGATGATCTCGAAAGACTTACTAAATTAAGTTATAATTGTTTTGAGGCCAGTGGATGGATGAGCAAAATTCCATCACATGTTTTTCTATTTGCTCATGATATTAAAGAAGAAAAAAATCGTGGTACTTCTTGGAGTAATGATCAACTTTCTTCACTTGCTCCACAAAAAAGTACTCACTGGATGATTACCAAAAATATCCAAGGAGAGTTTTATTTTGATTATAAAACTTGGGCCAAGAAAGTTGTTGAACTGGCTAAAGATGCCCCCATACGTCTCATCGGTTTTCCAGCATTTATGGCACAACTGGCAAACGAAATTTCTCTTATTGCTCCAGACTTCAACGCATTAGATGGAAGTTTTATTACAGCAGGTGGTGGTTGGAAAAATCATAGTGGAACGCCGATGACCTTTTCTGCTTTTGCGGACTTTATCGGAAAAACACTTCGCATTCCTGTTCATTCTATCCGTGATATTTTTGGAATGGCCGAGCATGGGATTCCTTACTGCTCTTGCAGCAGCGGCAATTATCATATCCCTATCTATTCCAAAGTATTTATCAGGGATCCGCTTTCGCTCAAAGTTTTACCAGATGGAGAGGAAGGAGTTATGAACCTTGTTTCGCCCTATAATCTGGCCCAATCTAATCTTTCAATTCTTGCAACAGATCTAGGCGTGATTAAGGATCATTGTCCTTGTGGGCAAGAAGGAAAATATATTGCTTCCATTCGCAGAGGTGGCATCTCTAAAAATCGCGGCTGCGCGATTGCTGCACAAGACATACTCGACAGGGCACAAGGAGTAAAAAAATGAATTTCACTCATTATGTTTTTGGGAATGAACTTACCACCGATGAACTAGAAATAAATAAAGCTCAGTCGTTTTTTTCTGAAGATTTTCTTAATAAGCAGCTTGAAGATTTTATGAAAATCCCAATAGATGATATTTTGGATATTATTGAAAAAACAGGACAGGTGATGGTTGATCCTAGTCGTCATTATTATGAAGATTGTCTGAAAACACTCCCTAAGCTTCTCAATTATTCTTTTGAAATGGTCAAGATCGGAATGTCGGCAGTTCCTCTTCTTCTTTCTCGCGATACAATGCTTAAAAGGCTTTCAATCCTTGGTGATCATCATGTTTTAGATTATCCTGTCTATAAAAACAAAGGGGCGATGCAAAGGGCCATACCTGCTGGAATCATCTGCCATATCGCCGCAGGAAATACCTTTCTTGGGGCAATTGATTCTCTACTTTATGGCATCGTAACAAAAAATATTAATATCCTAAAACTTTCCTCAAGCGATCGCTTCTTTCCTATTCTTTTCATGAAAGCATTAAAAGAAGTTGACCAACAAAATATTTTATTTCCTTATATCGCGATGACTTATTGGAAACAAACGAATATCGATATTCAAAACATTGTAAAAAATTCGGCAGATGTTATTCTTCTTTTTGGTGGAGAGAACGCTGTAAAATCTTTTAAAAAAGAAGTTGCTCCCAAGTGTGAAGTATTAACCTTTGGTCCGAAAGTAAGTTTTGGAATTGTGACAAAAGAGCAAAGTAGAGAGGAACTTGCTCAAGCTGCTGTTGGATTTGCCAGGGACATAGTATTTTGGGAACAGAGGGCATGCACGGCATGTCAAAATATTTTCGTTGAAAAATCAGAGGATGCAAAATATTTCATCAGGTGTCTTTATGATGAGTTGGAAAAAATAGGAATTACTTATCCGCAAGGAAAAATAAATATTGATGCGGCTATAGAAATACGCAAACAAAGAGAACTTGCGCTTTGGGATATGTTTAATAATAAAGGAGAAGTTTTTGAAGGAACAAGTGCTGGTCACACGATACTGGTCAAAGATTCTTATGATCTAAGCGAATCTCCTCTTGAAAGAACCGTCATCATTAACATGGTTGATCGTTGGGAAAATATTCTTGAAGGTTCGATACGCTATATGCGTTATTTTATGTCTACGATTTCACTTGTCTCTTCTAAAAAACAAGAAATTATTAATCAATTTCTTACTTTAGGAGTTATGCGTTTTTGTGAACCCGGAAGGATGTCTTTTTATAGCGATCCACGTCTATCACATGATGGGAAACACATCGTTGAATGTCTTATAAAATGGGTTAACTTTGAAAATTTTAAAGATAGAGAGCTAGGGATGGACTTTACTACCGATAATAAACGAATTCCCATAATTCTTGCTCGATTAAATGCCATGCTCAAAGAATCTTTAAAAACTCCTTACTATCAAGAGAAATATAAAAATTTAAAATTTCCACTAATAAGTATGGACGCTTTCGCAAATTTACCAAGTTTAGAAAAATCGGATGTTGCCAAAATGAGTGCGCACCATTCGGCCATGATGTTCACCAAACAAGCTAATAACTGTTATATCTTCAGCGCGGGAGGAACGACAGGTTTTAAAAAATATGTCCTTTATAGTCATCAAGAGTTTCGACGATCAGCTGAAATTTTTGGAAAAGGTTTTCGAGCTTTAGGTATTAATGAAAAGAATGTTGTGGCGAATCTTTTTCCTTCAGGTGCTTTCTATACTGGATTTATGGCCATCAATCAAGGACTTGAGGAAACAGGCTGCCAGATTTTGTCGATGACAGGCAATATCCCTTATGCGGAGATTGTAGAATACATTCAAACTTTTAAGCCAGATACCCTGTTTAGCCTTCCATCTCTTTTTATTCCATTGGCACAGTATGCAGAAAAAGAAAATATAAAAATAGAACTCAAGAATATCATCTATGCCGCGGAACATCTGACAGACGCGGCCAGAAGCTATTTGAAAAAAACTTTTAATGCCGAACATATAAATTCTTTTGGCTACGCTGCAGTAGAGATTGGACCGATTGGTTTTCAGTGTGAACATTGCAGTGATAACGAATTTCATGTAGAGGAAGAATGGGTTTATCTTGAAACAGATTCTAATGGAGAAGCGATGGTAACCTGCCTTTATAAAGAACTTCAGCCCATCATTCGCTACAAAATTGGTGATTATATTCAATTTACAAATGCTTCTTGCGCATGTGGTAGACACACAAAAAAATTTCAACTACTGGGCAGAACTGGCGAGAAAGTACGAGTGTCTGGTTATAGTGAAATTTATTTTGAAGAATTAGAGAAAAGTGTTTCTGAAGCTGTTAGTGATGGTTTTGTTATTCAATTAGTTTTGGAGCCAAGCGGAATATATACAAGCTTAACCCTGTTCGTAGAAACTACAGATTTTCAAAGCACGAAGACAAAAGAACGGCTTGCAAGAATCCTTTATAAAAATATTGCGTCACTCAATCATCCCAAAGAAAAAAGTATGATTTCAGATTTTTCAATTGTTCTTTTAGGGCCAAATTCTCTTGAAAGAATTGCCAAGAGCGGTAAAGTAAGACGCATAATAGATAAAAGGATTTAAAATATTTTCCTCGTGATATCCTTCGTATTTTAGTTTTAAAGTATCTCAAGTTACCGATGAATGCATGCCTGCGTTTGCTTGGAAACGCAAATTGCTTGCGGCATACTACATTTTTGATCAATGCAAATTAGTAATATTTGAATCTTGAATATTTATAAATTGAAATCTTGAAAAATAATCGCGGCCGCCACCAACGCTTTTAGTCACTAATTTACCAAAATGTTGATGGTTTTCTAAATTAAATTTAAAATTGTCTTCAAAGAACGGATATAAAGCTTTTGGATGATTGATTATTTTATGAATAGATTTACTTGCAAATTTATATGGGATTTTTACAATATTTTCTACTTGAGCATGGCAATTTAGAATTACTACTACAAGTAATGTGATCCTTGCTTGTCTGCTAGAGCTATCCCAAATTTGTGTAATCCATAATCCAACTAAAAATAAAATCATAGAGTATGTCCTGTGAGCAAGATCAGCACCTGTTATTTTTGCAATTACAATAAAAGATATCGCAACATAAATGGTAAAAAGTCTTGGGCCACGGATTAGTGCATAGATTGATATAGGTATTAATGACCAAGAGCTAAATAGGATTTTGATACATTTATCCCATGCGGCACTCCAGTTAGAATGATGAGAAAAACTTGCCAAATAATCATAACCGGATTGAGAAAAATAGATATTTGGAAAAAAGGCCGTTGCTGTAGAAAAAAATGGATTTTGAGCTTCAAGCCAGTTTCGCCAAAGTATTGGTATAATACCAATAGCAATTCCAATTGCTATTTTTGTCATAGAATTAAATTTTGGTCGATAGCGATATATTAAAACAAGTGTGATAAATACAAATGGTAGTGCATTTGTTATTTTCATTCCGAGAGCAATACCTGAAATTAAACCAGATAAAAGAAATTGCTCTTTTTTAAAAAAAGAATAGGCCACTAAAATACCGATATAGGGAATTGCATCGTTTTTTGCTGCCGGCCAAATCCAAGTAAAAAGAACCATTCCAAAAATTAAAGGAATTGTAATCCAAGGTCTTGGAAGTAAGCGTGGTAAAACGAAATAAGCAATATGTGCTGTAAAAATTTGAGAAAGAATTAGAAGGTGAAAGAGAATTGCTTCAAATCCAGAAGAGGTTTTAGTTCCAAAATATACAAGAAGAGGCTTGGCGCATAAAAAAAAGAAATAGTAAAAATACTCATAGTATCCCGTCTGATAAATAACAGGATTTTGAGGATTAAAGTGATCTCCATTTAAAAACAGCGCCCACTCCTTAGCTGCCTGTAGATGATATATTATTGGATCTGTTATGGCATGAGGGAAAAATGATTTAAAGAAAAAACCTAGAAGATATAAAACTAATAAAAATAAACCGAAACGCTTCCATTTATCTGTCGGGATTTCAAATGACAACTTCCAATACTTAATGGCCAGTATGTTTCCAATAAAAACAAATAACACTCCAATAATTAAAATTATGTTTGGATTTAGAAAGCGTGAAAAGAGGCACAACGCTGTTGGAAATAAAAAAAACAAACTAGGGTAGGAGATTTTTTCAAAGCGTAAAGAGTATCCGTAAAATGAAATAGAGATTACAAAAGTTATGCATAACCCAAGTAGTATTGAATAAATTAAAGGTACTTCCATCGACATCATTTAAGATTAAAAAGAGTTCACATAAAAGTCAATTAAGGCATTACACATGATTGAGGAAACTTGCCCTCTGCAAGATAAAAGAAGGAATCGTTTTTAATTTCACTTATTGCGTAGGGAGAGCATTTTTGTATAATTTTTTCAACTTCTTCTGCCGAGAGTGGCCATGCATTACCCGTATTGTTTCTTTCTAAGATCAAATGTGTGTACATCTCTTGCGGTGCATAGTTAAGGCCATGATATATTTTCATCGAAGGTCTTAGAATATTTATAGCAATCCCACCAGTAGACCAGATTTTTATAGAATCTAAATCCTGTTTTAAAAAATAAAGTTTAATATCATTTGTAATTTTAATTTTCTCATTTGAAATGCTGCATTTATTGTTTCTATTACCTGTTATGAATTTTAGCTGATTTGTAATAATGCTTGAACTTGTTGCTACAAATAAAATAATTGTTGCATAAAGATAGACTTTTTTATTACGCATTGATTTATATGCCTCACCAAAAATAAGAGCGGCAGATAATACGACACCAAACTTGTTTGCGTGGTGAAAATAAAAGCGATTAATAATAAAATGGATTGCAAGCAGTGGAAGTAAAAATAAAATAACGCCAAAAAATCTAGTTTGATAAAATTTATGTATCTTTATTTCTGAACGAATTAAAAAAACTATTGGGATTATGTATGGAATGAAAACTTTAAAGAAACTTTTGTAATCAAATGCTTTAAAGAATTCAATAGGGGCGGATAAAAAGTTTGCAAGAAAAGCATTGCCATATTGGAAGGTATTGCCAAGCCAAAGTTTTCGTAGCTTTAATTCAAATAATACAAAAAATGTAGAAATAAAAAAAAGTGCCAAAAAATGGCGATACTTTTTTTGAAGTAAAAAACTAAAAGAAAAGGTTACTAGTCCAAAAGCAAATGTTTCATTAAAAAATACTAGGGCAATGGATGATATAACTGATGCGGTATGTTTGAAGTTATAATGAAAATATATAATTAAAAAAAGAGGCACAATGGCCCATGTTGTTGGATGAATAGGGTAGTTCATCCCTGAAAGTATTGATCTTGAAAAAATTATTACAAACAAAGCAAAAAGGATTTCTTTTAATTCTTTTGTTGGAGTTAATTTTATTAATGTAAAAATTAATAAAAATAAAAAGCATACCCATTCAATAATAATTAAGGAGATTGGATTAAAGTTTGATATCCAGATAAATGGAGTTGCAAGAAATATAATAGGATCAAAATGTTCAAAAAATACAAATATATTTCGAAGTGTTAAATATGGATTTAAATTATTCCAGTTTGCTATTTCGTATATTGCTTGTTGATAAATGCCAAAATCATATACGTTTAGGCAGTTGTAAAATAGTGCAATGCTATTATGGATCAAGGGTAGCAAAGAAAAAAATACAAGAATTATTACTATAAATTTTTTCATAGAATATCTCTGATTAAATAAAGAGTTGTATTTTCTTGTGTAGCGAGAAGCCTTCCTTTTGACTTTATTAGTTGGTAACAAGAATTATTGTATACATCTTGTAGTGATAATAGAGCATAGCTGTAGCGTTTAAGTAGTACTAAATCGTTGTCGGTGCATTTAAAAAGGAAGTTGGCCATTTTGTTGTGTTCAGGTTGTTCAAGAGAAAACTGTGCTGGAGCATGATAGAATTGCGTGAATGCATCAGAAATGATGAATTCACGTTCGTTTACCTTTTCTAAATAACTCCAGAATATTGTGTGTGGTATTTTGCTTTCAATAATTTTGGATTCAGTTTTTGCACTCTTGTATATTTTAAAAGAAGTAAAAATATTTTTTATGTTTTGATCTAATTTAGAATCTACCAAGATAAAAAAAAGTAAAACTACTACGTGAATTTTTTTTATTTTTACATGATTGTGATCTATGAATGCAGTAAGCGTAAGTAAAAAATAAAAAACTAGCAAAAAGTGGCACGCAAAGAAGAATCTAGGATAGGTGACACCACCATTTGTAAGGAGATATAAAAATAAAAAGATGCAAATAACGGCGATGTATAGATTATTCTTCCTGTTCCATTTAAAGTTAAACCAAATAAATACTGGCAATAAAAAGAATAGTATTTTTGGAAAGAAGCAATTTGTAATTTGTTTTGTAAGTAATGCCAAGTTAAATGACTTACTCATATTATCTGCATAAAAAGTTAAAGCCTCAGAGTGAAGATTTCCTGGGAAGAGTTTAACAAGTCCAGGAAAAAATGGGTTTTGCGTGAAATAAAAATTTCTAATGAGAGATGGAGACCATGTTAAAATTGCAGTAAGTATTACAAAAAAAATATTTTTCCAGTTAAATCTATTTTGCCATATATAGATTAGTCCAAGAGGGATTGCCATATATAGGCCATTCATTTTTATTGCGGGAAGAATACCGAGGAGAAAACCGATCAGAAGGGGATTTTTTTTTTCGTAACTAATAATATAAGCAGCAGTAATTAATGATGCAAATGCCATGACGCCATCATTTTTGGCGATTAGGTACATGTATGAATCTTTAGAAAGTGTCATGAGCGTGATGGCCCCAATAACTCCAATAATCTTATTTTTAAATTGAAATAAAAGAAATATAGAACCAAATCCTAGTGAAAATAAAAAATGTATCGTTTGGCCTGCAAGT
>CAZCDT010000055.1:0-21184 GCA_964497525.1 uncultured Bacteriovoracaceae bacterium | reverse complement strand
AAGATGGATTTAAAGGAAAATGGGAAATTATTTCCCCATAAAATTTACTAATCAATAAACCAAACAATGACTCCGACAAGAAATGATCTTTCTTTAAGGAGTCATTATTATGAAATTTCTAGCTACTGTCTTATTTTTAACGCTATCATATTCGTCTGTTGCCAGACCAATTTTTGAAAATCTTATATCTACCGATACGAAAGTATTCTTTCAACGGTCTCCTGCATCTTATAAAAATAAAATTATTGAAAAACTAAATGAATGTGCAACAATTTTTGATTCTGCCGATGAACTTCTACTGCTGCAAGAAATGACTAACTTAACATACCTCTTTTATAGCGAGGAATTAACAAAAACTTCTCTTTTAAAAACCATTGAACAAATTAGAGCAAAAGTACTTAGTAATAAAACCGATTTAAATGAAAAAGAAAAAAAACAAATAGAAAGTATCATTTCAATGTATCAATCCGGATTTTTAAAACAAATAACTGCTGATTTTTTTCAAGATTTTTTACTAGCGAAAGTCTTAAATACAAATCCATCAAGAAAGACAACTATCGGAATGCGTGCCTTAGAAATTGATTTTTTACTTTCTGATATAAAACATATGTTACCTATTGTAAAAAAAGCATATTCTATTGTTTCAAAATATAATCTCTCTTACGCTCCTGATCGTGGCTGGAATTTTTCTAATTTTGATTTTAATAATTTAAAATCAGATGATAATTTATTATTTTCAATGTCAATTTTTTTTCCAAAAGAAGCATTACATAAACTCTTAGACGATCACAACAAAGAAGCAATCACACTTGCAAAAACTGTTATTATTCCAGGAATCAATAAAAATCAATATCGCCTTATGCCTGAGAGTGAATACAACAGTTATTTACAAAAAAAATTTAATATCATCGATAAGCATTTAAGAAATTTTCTTATCGAAAGTAAAAAAGATAGCGGTTTTTTTAAAAATATCCTTTCTCTTGCTGGCATAAACTCCAAAGAGTATCAACAAGCAAAACAAGAAATCGATGCTGCAAACAAAGAATTAAAAGAGTTAGCAAAAGATCTTAAACTTCCAAACCACATTCATAAAATCATTATTTCTGCGATGAACGACATGATTTCAAAAAGTAGTCTCTACTATACAACTCTTGCAAGTAACTTGAATAAATCAATTCTTGCATCCTATCTTATAATGGGTGGAACTGTTGCAGCTCCTGTTATTGGAGCACTTGGTGGCAGTGCTCTAGGAGTTGGAGCAAGTATTGGAGCTTCAACAGGATTAAAGTGTGCCCTAACTTATGCCGCAATGCCTCTTGAATTAGCACTTATTGGAGCAGAAGTTAAAGCAATATATAAATGGTCTCAAGAGGGCGGAGATATCATCTGCTACCTTGCAAAATCTTTTGAAGAGCAAACTCCTAATGCTCTTATTGCAAGTGGTGCTTTTAGTTATCTTCCATCACTGCCATTTCTTGCTGCAGGAGGAGCTGGTCTTCTTACAGGAGTTAAAGGTGCAGAAATTGCACAAACTCTCACATCAATATCTCTTTCTCTTGGCTTTACGGCACTCATGGCCCATAGTGCAAAAACAGAATATGATGAGGCAAATATACTTTTTAAAGATGCAGACCTTGCATTAAAAAACAATGACCTCTTAAGGTCAAATCAACTGAACAAACAAGGTTGGGAAAAATTAACAGCAGCTGGTATTGATGCCGGTTTTGCTATTGCTGGAGGATTAAAAATTGCTTCACATAAAATGATAAATCCAAATCATCTGGAAGCAAGAGTAAATTATAAAGAATTAGGCAATAATCTTGCAGACTATATTATTGCTCCTGTTTCTTTTGGTATTGATGCTATTTCAATTCGCATGATGGCCGGACAGTCAATCTGGAGTGCATTAAATGCCTCATTTGTCGCACATAAATGGCAACTTTTAGGATACTCTCTTTTTACCGTCGGTACAGATTATTTTAGAGAAGCATATTTGACCGTAGAATATGATCGTTTTTTGAGATTAACAACACCAAAAATGAAACAAAATCCAAAAAAAGTTTTATACATCAATGCCATTAGCGATGACGATAAAATGGCCACATTTCCCAAATACTATTTTGATACATTATACGGCAAACATCCTGATGCAACTTTTATAAAAGTCACAAGTCTTTTTGATTTCATAGATCAATTAAAGGCCCTGCCACAAGATAACTCATTTGATCGAATTGAAATGGTGGCACACGGCAGTCCAGGATCATTTTCTATAGGCGATGGAAACTTCTCTATTAATATCGGAAGTATCATGACACTTAAAAATGAAAATATAAACATCGCATCACATGATGCCGATCTACGTCTTGTAAGCTGCTCTCTTGGCGCTAATTTAAAAAATGATCCAGTAGGCGATAAAATGCTTGATGCAATTGGCGAGGCACTCCTTCCCAAAGGTGGACATATATACTCTTCAACAAAAAATATCATGGGTGTGCCATTTAACTACTACATTGCAAGATTATTAGGTCTTGGTGTTGGTCTAAATATGGCGTCACTTGTTGCAGGTTATCAAAATCTAAAACAAATAGATCTTAATCAAAAAAGTCCCATCAATGATAAAATCATAAGACCAAAAGATAGTAATCTTTATGACTCAATAAAAGACATTATTTTAGGACAAGATAGTACAAGTCGCTTTTGGGCAATTATTGAGGCAAAAAAACTTCCAGATGGTAATAAGCTTATTTTTGAAGCTTATAAAGAGGCAACAGATAAAAAAACAAAAATTGATCTAATTATGTCTACACAAGACTTTAAAGAAGTCGCTTTTAAAATTTATGAAATTGCGATGACAGATGCCGATGAGCACGTACGTCTTGCTGTTATCGACCAAATTAGCATTCATATTATGTATGCAAAATTTTCAGAAGCAAAACCAATTGCTTATTTTTTAAAATTAGGAGCAAACGATTCAAGTCCTCTTGTCAGAAAAACCTCAGAAGATGTTTTACAAGACTGGTTTAATTATATCGATCTGGTAAAAACCGATGGCAGATAAAATTAATGTTAATCGCGAAATTATCAATTCTGATGCAATTTCTTGGCTAACAGAATTTTCTAATCTTGAAAATAAAAACATTTCATTTGTAACATCTCTTCCTGACTATAGTGAATTTCCCGGAAAAACTTTAAAAGAATGGCAAGAGTGGTTTATAAATACAGCACAGTTAATAATTAACAAAACGCCAAAAAGTGGTGTAACGATTTTTTATCAATCAGATATAAAGCATGAGGGCCGCTGGATCGACAAAGCATTCCTATGTCAAAAAGCAGCAGAAAAAGAACAAAGTTTTTTATTATGGCATAAAGTAATATCTAGAGTTCCAATCGGTACGACAACATATAAAAGGCCATCCTATTCTCATATTCTATGCTTTTCTAAAGAATTAAAACTTGCTTTTAGCGATTCTACTCCTGATATATTAGATCATATTGGTAATCAAAGTTGGAAGCGTGGTATGGGTTTTAATGCGTGTATGATAATTGCTAAATTTATTAAAGATCAAGTAAGCTCTCAAGTTATTATCAATCCTTTTTGTGGACATGGTAGTATGCTTGCTATCGCAAACTATTTTCAGCTAGACGCAATCGGAATAGAAAGAAGTAAAAAAAGGGCCAGCGAAGCGCAAAACTTAGATATTGATATCACAAATCAAATCTTTATTAAGACAAAGTCTTGAGTGAATCTTCAAATATATCAATCAGACCAAGATTTTGTTTTGATAATGCCAACACATCGCCAATAATGGCGTAATACAAAATTGTAAGTCTTGTTTTTGATGTATGATCTACAATTCTTTCTAGTTGTTTTGCATTTAACTGTTCAACCATTAAAAGCAGTTGTTGATCATACTCTCTAATTTTATTTCGATTAAGAGATATTTTTTTCTCAAGCATGTCACATGTTGTATCAATCATTTCAAAAAGAATGGCCAAAAGTTTTTTTATCTCTTCTTCTTGTTGTAAAAGTGGTACTTTATGTTGATTTGCTAGATGCACATATGGCCTTAATATCATATCTCTTTGATAATCAGATAATCGCTGAAGTCTTGAAACAACTTTTGCATACCGAACAGGAACAATATGCTTTTCTTTTTGTAAAATACGTAAAACCTTAAAAATATTCGCCGTAATTATATTGGCCCATGTTTGAATTTTTTTTATACTCTTTTTTTCTTGATACATTAGATATATGTTTTTGATAAAAAAAGCGTTATAAGATGACTCAACAGATCTTTTAATCTCTCTTAAAAAAATTGCGGTATGTTTAAAGGTGGCATCCATAGCAACTTTTCCATTAGAAATTTTTCGTAAATTTAAAATTTCTTGTTCATCCTCACCTCTACTAATTTCTGTATGCTTTATGTGGGTTCTAAAAATTGAATATCCAAAGATAACAAGCAATATCAATACACCAATAATTTCAAATTTAACTATAATTAGTGCAAATGCAAAAGAAATCATAAAGGCAAAAACACCTGTTAAAAACCAACTAGAAATAATTGTTAAAACTCCAGTGACTCTAAAAACGGCACTATCTCGATCCCATGAACGATCAGCAAGAGAGGTCCCCATCGCGACCATAAAAGTTACATAGGTAGTCGATAAAGGTAAACTCAAAGAAGTTCCTAAAGATATTAGAGCACTTGCCACCATTAAATTTACTGTTGCCCTTAAAAGATCAAATGCTGCATGTTGCTCAATGCCAATATCTTTGGGAATAGATGTCCTTGTTTTACATAGTCGTTGAATCTTTATAGGAATAAATACTTTTACCTGTGAAAAAAATGAAAGTGTCATTTTTACAACAATTCTAGAAATCCATGAAGGGCCATATTTTTCAACACCCTCATTTTGTCTAGACAACGCAATTGACGTCTCTGTAACACTCCTACTTTTTTTTGAAAACCATAAGGACAATACCATTATTAATCCAGCAGCCAAAAGAAGCCATGAAGGATAATTGGCATTTGTTGTTTGAATAATTTCCATGGTTGTAGTAAACGGTTCGGAAAGATTCATCGCAAGCATGTAGGCATTCAGGCCGGCAAGTGGCACACCTATAAAATTAACTAAATCGTTTGCTGCAAATGCCAAAGCTAAAGCAAAGGTTCCAAACAAGACAATCATTTTTAAAAGGTTTAGCCTTAAAACTTTTTGGATAAAAAGACATATAATAGTTGAGACACCAAAAATTACAGCTAAAACCAAAAGCATGGCCTCTTTAAAAAAGAGCGTCATTTCTTTGGTCATAAAAGATGCACCTTTGACTCCTTTAACCAACATAAAATAAAAAATAAAAGTCACAACAACCGCTGCCCAGAGGCTACCAAAAAGTTTTATATTTTTTTCATATCGAAAAGTAAAAATAACTCTTGTTATAAACTGAATTAAAAGACCTGATACAAAAGCTAAAATCACCGATAAAAAAATACTAGAAACAATTATAATAATTTTTGATGTGTTGATATATTGAAATACAGAACTAAATTGTAAATCATTTTGAACTATTTTATATACAGCAACGCCTGTTGCTGCTCCCAAAAGATTAAAAACTAAAGAAACTGTTGTTGATGTTGGGATACCAAAGGTATTAAAAATATCTAGAAGTAAAACATCGGCAATCATTACAGCTAAAAACAAAAATATGATTTCTGGCATCGTAAAAAACTGTGGATTAAAAATTCCTTTTCTGGCCACCTCTAACATCCCAGAAGAAAATAAGACACCAATTAAAACACCACATGAGACAACAAAAAGTGCGGTTTTAAAACTTGATGCTTTAGAACCAACTGCCGATGTTAAAAAATTAACAGCATCATTTGAAACTCCGACAACAATATCTAATACTGCAAAAACAAGTAGCAAAATAACAATAAAAAGCAAAAATTCGTTATGCACAGTTTACTCCAAAAAAAATGACAAAAGGATATACTATACCGATTAAGATTACTAATAACTTAAACAATGACAAGGAAAAGAAAAAAGAAAATAAGCAATTACTTCCAATCTTTAATATTATACTTGGCCAATATCTGACCTAGACGACCATTTTTACGAATAACCCTCATACCCTTATCAAATAAGGCCGGTAAATTTTTACATTTATCTTGCATACACATACCAACATATAGCGCATAAGCAGAACCGGCTGCTCCTGCATCAACCATTTTAAACTCTTTATTAATCTTACCTTGTATTTTCATTCTCTCTAACACATATTGTAAAACATATGGATCTTCTGTTATTGTCTCACAGCGATTATTTTTCAACATTTCTATCATACTTTCTTGAGGTCTATCACCCCCAACTCGTAACTCTTTTTTTAATTTTTTTATATGATCTAACTGCTCATGGCCATAGTCTTGAATAAGCAGAATTTTTCCTTTTAGCTTTGAAAGAGAATCATATGGAATCTTCATATCAAATCGCCATGGATTATCTTTTTTAACAAAAAAATGTGCTCTTTGCTGAGCAAACTCTTCTTTTGGATTGTTTACAACTTTCTTGGGATTTGGATCATCCTTCCAGTCTCCTCCCTCTCTTATAGAAGTTCCAATAACTCCATGAATTTTTCCCTGTTCAACATAGTCTAGAGCTCTTGAAAAAGGCATAATTTTATACTCTATTTTGTAATTAAACTGATCCTCAAAAATTGCTTTTAAAATTTCGACAACATAACCTTGATCTTTTGCTTTTGGATCACAATTATAGGGACACCATTCATCAGAAGCAAAAGTAATTTTCGTTCGTTCTGCTTTCTGAGAATAAGCAACACCAATAAAAAATACAAAACATAAAAGAAAACTAAAAAGTAATTTTGCCCAAATCATGAATGACCTCAAAATTTTCGATAAACAGCTAAAAATAAATTATACAAAAATAATGTTTGTATGATCAACTTTAGCTATTTTGAGGCAAAAACTATGCGGCCATGCTTTATGCAATAAAAATCAAAATAGCAACAACAGCGATAAGTAAATTAACTGACAAATAAACTTTCATAAATCCCCCTCTTCCTAAGTGATTCATTCTAAACGAAAACATTGCAGGCTCTATGCCAAAAGCGATAAAATAAAACAATTGACCATTAAATAGATTTAAATATATGATTTTTAATATTTTTTTGCTATTAACTCCACAAACTATATCCTATTTTTTATGACACTAGGGGCAAATTGACATCAACTTTTTCAATAAAAAAGGTAACCTTATGTACTCAAAATTAATTACAATATTGTTTTTATCTTTATACACTTACTTAAATATCTCTTTTGCTTTTGTCACCACGACTGATGCTGATCAATATTACAAGTATAATGACCCTGTAACAAACTATGATTTTATTTTTTCAAAAGATCATGAGCACCTAATACCAACTGTACATTTTTACAATAATCTTATCACGGCCCAATATCAAAAAGAGTTTAACTGGACTTTAGATAATAAAACATCTCTAATACTTGCTTCAAATAAAAATCAAATCGACAATGCATTTGCAACAGTTATTCCATTTAGCATGACTCTTTTTTACGGTGGTGGTGCTAATACCGTCGATTGGTTTTCAGAAAAATCTTGGATAATGGCCCTGCTTACTCATGAAACGGCCCATCTTTATCAACTATCTCCAAAGCAAGGATTGGCAAAACTAGGATATCCTCTTTTTGGAAATAATGCTTTCGTTATGCCGTTTTTTCCAATTTATTGGATAACTTTTCCAAATATGTTTACTCCAAATTTTATTATAGAAGGTAATGCTGTTTTAAACGAATGTCGTTTTGGAAATGGTGGAAGACTTTATAGTGGCGAGCAACGAGCACAGTTTTTTGCTCTTTTAAAATCAAACCTGTTAAATCCTTCAAGAGTATTAAATCAAACACTAAATTTTCCTGGGCCTAGTGAAAAGTATATCATTGGAGCATATTTTAATTTATTTTTAGCAGAAACATTTGGCATAGAAAAAACAAACTCATTATTTTACACGCAAGGCAATAGATACTTAAATCCATTTAGAATAAACCAAACATTTCTCGAGCACTTTAATGAGTCTTACTACACTCTTTTAATGCAATTTTTAAAAAAATATGAAGACCAAGCAAGTAATCAAGTTCAATCTACAAACAATTTTTTGCTTAAAAGTTTTTCAATACCATACATTAATAAATTAGATGATCGACTTCTTATTTTAAGTAGTGAAGATCAAAAATCTTATCCAAAGTTATATCAAGTATCTACAAATGATGGAGAGATTTTAGAAAAAAGAAGTGTATACTTTGATTCGGGTCTTGGAAAACCATTTTTAATAAATAACACCCTTTATATTGCAAACAATCAAGAACTTTCAAATGGTGATCAAATGTTCTCTCTTTGGGATGAGGATGGAAAATATCTAGAATATTTTAACAATAAAATTATTCTAGATATAAAAAAAAATAACACTTTATATTTTGATGCTAAAAACTCATTTTTATATCCACAATTAAAAGTGAATGAAAAATTAATCGGAGAAGTTCACTCAACAGCAATTTTTGATAAAGATGGCAACATTTTTTATTTCAAACAACAAGATAACAAACGCCTTCTATATAAAAATGATAAAATTATTTTTGAAATAACTGGATATTATTCAAAAATTGTAGATATAGATGATGATATATACTTAATTCTTGCAACAAAATATGGATCATCTTTATTTTCAATAACAAAAGATGGACTTATTCGCTTATTCTCATATGATACAATTATTGATGCAAAAAAAATAAAAAATAATTTATTCGCCCTTACCATGGTTACAGACTCTGGTTATGTAGTCTCAATTGAAAAACAAAATATTTACAGTAAAGAACTTCCTGCAACATACAATTATTTTTTTGAAACAAAAGAAGAATTTAATCTTTTAAGTAAAATTGAAAAAAAATCTGATAATAGTCTATTAAATAAAAAGAAAAACTATTTCCACCCTACAGAATTAAGATTTTCTAGCTTTGACATGAGTTTTGAATCTGAAGGTCAAAAGCAAGAATATAAGGCCCTTTGGGTAGATCCTTTAATTCAAAACGCTTTTGAGATTACACATACGCATCGTAATCAAGTCGATGACATCGCCGGAAAAAGAGAAAATGTTATAAGCTATCAAAATATGCGATTCCCTATATATTGGGCCATTATTTTAGAAAATGTTTTATATGACAAAACTCCTGCAGGATATACAAAAATAGATGATGAGCTGATCTCATATTTTTATTTATCTTATGACTATAAAAAAATTTATAGATGGCCTGTTAATATATATGTCGGAACAGGAAAAGATTTTTATAAAAATCAAGGCCCAATCTATTTTGCAGGAAGTAGTATTTCATATGGAAAACATTTTCCTTTATCTATGTATCCTCATAAGTTGTTTAGACTATCTACATCTTATAATAAAGAGGTTGATACCAATTATAAGGAATATCAAATATATTCTAATTTTTACAAGGAACTTCAGACAGACATTAATCTTTTTGGAGATTGTCACTATTTTTCAAGTAGCGATCCTGACACCATTTTTGGAGGAGATGAAACAACAGTAATGTCAAAAGATATTCGCTTATTAAATAATACCAATCATAACAGCGAAGTTTTAAGACTTGGACTAGGTATTAGAAAAGTTCTACCACTTAGTTACTACCCTCATATAGTACCTATAGCGTTGCAAAGAATATCTCCGTCAGTTTTTGCATCAAGATATGATGTAACATCAACAAAAAATATAAAATACAATGAGTGGGGATTTGCTATTGATTCCCAGCTTTTAGTCGCTCATGAATACTCAATGCTTCTAACAATATATAGACAAATAAAGCGTGATGACAAAGTTGTCGGATTTAATTTCACAAGTAAAAAATTTTAATTAAAAATGTCAAAGTAAGTTAAAGGTATTCCTGAAGAATTAGAAATTAAAGACATATTCTTTGGCATAATACCGCTGTAAGTAAGCTTGCCTGAATTCATTTTGCCTATTGAATGACCTGTTATTGCATCTGCTTCCATTCCTGTAATTTCCATAATATTTTCTACGATGCGTTTTCCTGACAAATCTTTTCCTAAATGAATTATATAATTAAATGCTGTTGCAATTTGTCTGCGAATTGCAAGAAATGGAACGTTTATTCCATTTTGCAAATAAAGAGTTTCTATTCTAGAATAAGTTTCACCAACAGAATTTGCATGAATAGATGCCATACAGCCTCGATGACCAGTATTTAGTGCCTGTAACAAATCAAAAACTTCACAACCTCTAACCTCTCCAACAATTACTCTATCAGGCCTCATACGCAATGAATTTTTTACTAAATCTCTCATTGTAATCATTATGTCATCGCTATATTGCTTTACTCCTGCCTCAAGCCTTACAACATTTGCGCCTTTAATTTGTAACTCAACAGTATCTTCAATAACAACAACTCTCTCATGAGGATTTCTTTCATTAAGTAATAAGTTAAGAAATGTGGTTTTCCCAACTCCCGTACCTCCTGTAACTAAAATGTTCATTTTACTTACAACAAGTGCTTTTAAAAATGTTATCCATTCATGGGTTAATCCAAAAAGACCTTCTTCTACTTCAAAACTATTTATTCTATGAAGATATTTTCTAATTGTAATCGATGGATTTTTTACTGAAAAAGGTGAAAGAATAATATTAATTCTACTACCATCAGGTAGAATACCGTCACAAATAGGACGCCTTATTGAACACTCTTTATGATTAAATTTTGCAACATCTTGTATAAATTCTTCTATATCACTTGCTGTAGGAAAAACACTTAATTGAATAAACTGATTTTCTCTTTCGACAAAGACAGCATCCGGCCCATTTATAATAATCTCTGTAATTCCTTTTTTATTTTCTAAATCAGAGATCATTTTCCATACACTATTTTCTTTATTCATCTAATCCACCATATTTTAAACCATAATTTCTGATAAAATATCAGGGGCACCAATCGAGCATGCATAATTCATTAGATTTTTTACAAGCAACTCTTGATCTATATCAACCATCTGATTTATTAAATCTTTAAATGAGTACTTATTTTCTAAACAATTAGTTAATTTATCAACGCCAAGAGAATAAGAAAAATGATGTAATAATATTAAAATATAATCATAGTAAAGTGCTTTACCCCTACCATATTTTAAAAGTTCAATTATCTGAAGTGGAATTGAAAAAACAGATTCTTTCTCATCTGCAAATGGAGAGCTTAACTTGGCCATCTGAAAATATAGTCCTAGCAAAAATGCCCTATTATCGTTAACAGACACGATACTATTTATTCTTGCTTCAAATTCTATAACTGGTCTAAGAAAATGATTATCCACAAAGTTAGTAGGAAATTGATCATACACTTGATGATGTAAATACGCATAAGCGAATCGTTCACGAAGTGCATTTTGTCCTAAAGTTTTAATAATAATTTCAACTTTTCTCTCAGATCCAGTAAACTCACTAAAAAGCTGATCATATAACACAAGCATGGATGGAGAAGAATATAAAAGTTCCTTGAACTTATAAACAACGCTAGATGAAAAGAAGTTTATTTCTTTTAATGCCCTAGTATAGTCATCGGGCATATTAACCACTAAATAATTTATTGCCATACAGCTCCCAATACATAAACTAAAAAAATTATATCAGAAAAATTCGATATAACCCTCTGGGCAATATTTTATCCATACAACAAAAAATTGCCTTTCTTTGCTATACTAAAAAATATGATGCAACAAATAACAATATTTAAAGAAGTTTTTTTTAAGGACTTTGAGATCGAAAACTTAATCGATGTACTTAATAAGTCTAACGTCGGACAATATCCACTTTACCTCAACGCATTAAAACTTGATATAGCTAATGTAAAGATACTATCAAAAAATTTATTATCGGCCTTTGAACATCTAGGGATGCATCCACAACTTCCATTTCCTACATACATAATAAATCCTCATATGACATCATGGAGATACTTAAAATTCGCGAAATCTATTGAAGAGTTACCAAGACACTATGTAAGGCCTCCCAAAAGGCCAAAACCACATGAAAATTCTTTAATGGAAAAAAATAATGTTTTATGCAATAAACTCTTAAACATGCCTTTAACAGATCTATATTCAATCTTTTATAAAAATGTTCGTCAAAATAGTAAGTTGTTTAGTATTTGCAAGGAAAATTATTTCCTAGATCAAGTTCAGAAAAATCTTGAACAATACGAGATTAAAAAAAATGAAAAATAAGAAAGTAAAATTGCCAGATAAATTTTTAGTTCCAAGAAATAAGGTTGAAGATGTCGCAGGTTTTGAAGAAATAATTGAAATGATCGGAGGTAAAATACCTAAGACACAATCAAGAACTAGCGATCGAGAGCTCAAAGAACATGAATTATATAATTTTCTAACAAGTGAACATCAGAGATTAATGATGACTGACATTTTTTTTAGCACAAAAATTCAGAATATTCGTGAATTTTCCCAAACAACACTTTTAATTAAACAAGAAGAAGTAAAAAATAAAAAACAAAAAACACAAATGATAAATAGATTGTGCGTAGATAATTCACCTCTTATGAAAAACCTTGAAAAGATATGGACCGTTTTCTTTTAAGTCTTTTACTGTTTTACAAAATTAAACAACAATGGCCCACCAACATGTTTAAAATCACCAAATAACATCTCTTCGTAATCATATCCATCTAGCTGTTCTTTTAAAATATTTTGCATATAAGATAACACATCTTGAATATGATCTAACCCATAAGTTTTAAAAAATGAATTAAGAGATGTAATAACTTTTTCATCAAAAATTAAATTGTTTTTTTTATCATGAATAAGTGAAATAAACTTTTTAAACTCGTCTACAGTTAAACCAAGTTTACTGCCGGCCCGATGAGCATTCTCATTTAAAATAAAGTTAGCAAAAGCAGAAATAATTAAAGCTTCAAAATCAACTTCTTCCAAAGTATAATTGTAATAAAAACTATCCATCATTTTACCGTCAGCAATCAACTCATCAAAAGTTTTTTTAAATTCTAAAATATAAGGGATAAGAGCTATCAAGAGATTTGTTTTAATCTCCCACTTTTTCCATAAAATATAATTGGTAATTTCTACCGATTTTTCATATCTGCCACTAAAAAGTTTCACAGGGTTATCAAAACTTGAATCGATAAAATCATTTAAGTGTGCCCCTAAAAAAGCCTCCTCTTTTTCACCAATAAGTTTTGCTTGAGTCAATGCCTTTTTTTGTTTTCTTTGAACATGTTTAATTAAAGTACTTCCGGCCTTATATAAATCAATAAAATCATATTTTTCAAATAGACTTCTCTCTTTATCTGGACATACTTCAGCTTTTATATATGAGTATCCTAAATTTAAAATTGCTGCTGTTTTTTGTCCAACTGCACTTAAAGCAATCGGACCCATTTTTAGAGCATTATCCATTTCAATTGTTGAATTTGCTAAACGTAAAAAATTAAATCTTAAAAACGCTAATATTTTTTCATCTTCAATTAAAGATAACTCTTCTTTTAAATTATCAATATCTTTTTCATATGCTTTAATCGCATATTTATCAAGAGACTGCATTTGGGATAAAATATCTATTTGAGGCACTGCTTTTTGCTTTTTTTTCAAATAAACTTTTAGTTGATCTATATTATGCAAAGCAGAAGTAATCTCTAAAGCATCAAAGTAGTCTACAACTCCATAATCGGCCATTCTAAGTTTTTTAAAACGAAGCTCCTCTTCTTGCCATACCATAAATGAATCAGACACTATTTTAAATAATAAAGCGTAGGCTTGTTCAACACCTAATTCAAAATAAAGATGTCTGATTAAAGATTTTAACTCATCACCATATGCGTAGTGCTCATCATATTCAATTAACAATAAATTATCATCAGTTAAAAAATAGTTATCATGATCAGGATATTCTGGCTCTTCAGCATCAAAAGTATGGATACCAAAACGACTTTTAAAAAATAGGGCAAACTCTGGCCCTAGTACAAACTCTTTTATATGCCTATCACTTCCACAATTTGCATATACATTAATCCAACGATTAAAATTTGTAACATCTATATCGTCTTTAAACCATAAATCAATATCTAAAAGCCCCTGCCTTTGCTCTTTACTCATCAATGGAATTGCCATTGCTAAAACTTCATCGGGCATTGTTCTAATACAAGAATAAAGCGGAATAATTGGAAATTCAGAAAGTGTTTTGCGCTCATCAATTGCTGCTCCAATCGATTGATTTATTAAATCAAAAGATTGTGCTTCTTTGGCCAAAACATCAAAAAAAGTCAATTTTTGCATTAAGAACTCCTATACGCAAATACCTGTATGGAATATAAATATTTAATTTTACTCTATCTGTATAGTTTTTATACACTCACCTCTTTTTTTCAAAATCAACCAAAATCAAAATAAAGTGTTGTAATATGAGTACAGATTTATGAAAAACATTTATTACTAAAAGGTATCGTATGTTAAATCGATCTCAACTAAAAGAAAATAAACTAGAATTTTTTTGCATACCAGATGCAAACAATCACAACATCTCATCTAATGATTTTTTAGATCCCATAACAATTCTTAAAGAAAGAATGAAAACCTTATCTGAAATTCAAAAAAAGACATCATTTTATTTACAAGAAGTAGAACTCTATATTGCAAAAAAAACAAAAAAGGTTAAAACCTAGCAAATCCTTGGAAGCTGTGTTGTCTCAAGCATTTTTAACTCTCTAATTCCTCCACTTAAAGTATTTAAAAGGAGTTGAGGTTTATCTGCTAATTTTACTTCTCCAATTTTTGTTAAATTCGGAAATACTTGTTTAACTGTCGAAAAACTACTAGAAGGCATACTCATAATGTACTGCCCTTCATTTGCAAGATACAAAGGATCAAGCCCTACAAGTTCTGTTACGGCCAACACATTTGAAGAAACCTGTATAAGTTCTTCATCAATCGTTATCTGCATTTTTGAGTTGTGAGCAATTTCATAGAGAGCAGAAGCAACTCCACCTCTTGTTGGATCTTTTATCGAATGAATTTCTACTTTTTTTTCTAACAACTCATAAATGAGTGAACCTATAGGAGAAACATCGCTTGCTACACTAATATTTAAATCTATTATTTTTCTTGCAAGCATCAAAGATACTTCATGACTAGCAATTTCTCCTGTCACACAAATAATATCACCTTCTTTGGCATTATAAGAAGAAATATTGGTTTCATTTCTTACAAATCCAATTCCCGAGGTATTTAGATAAATTCCGTCACCTCGCCCTCGTTCAACAACCTTTGTATCACCTGTAATAATTTTCACCTGTGCTTTATCGCAACACTCTTTAATCGAAGCAACAATTTTTCTTAAATCAGAAATTAAAAATCCCTCTTCTAAAATCATCGATAAGGTTAGATACATAGGTTTTGCACCAGATGTGCCTAAATCATTTACAGTTCCACATACAGCAAGCTTTCCAATATCTCCACCATCAAAAAACAGCGGTGTAACAACATAACTATCTGTTGTAAACGCTAAGCGATGATCTTTAGGGACAGCAAAAATTGCAGCATCATCAGTTTTACTATCTGTGCTTTGCAATACACTAAAAACTTCCTCATGAAGCAACTCATGCATCAATCTTCCACCTGCTCCATGTGTTAAAATTATTTCCTTCATATTTGCCTCATTCATTTTTTTATAATTCGACTAGGTATATTTAAAAAATGCCGCGCATGTACCCTCAGAAGAAACCATGCAAGGCCCGATAGGTGAACTGGGTGTACAACTTCTTTTAAAGTGTGGGCAATCTTTTGGAGAATTTTTTCCAAGTAAAATTTGGCCACAAAGACAACCTTTTGGTTCATCTATATGTTTTTGCTTCAAGTTAAATCTTTCTTTAGCATCAAATTCTTTATATGCTTCACGAATTTTCATACCACTGTTTAGAATAGGTCCGATACCTCTCCAATTAGCGTCACAAGGAATCATTATTTTATCAACAATATCTTGTGCATTTTTATTACCGTTATCAGAAACAAGTGATGAATAATTATTAATAACTTTGTAATCTTTTTTACCAATCATGGCCGTAAGTAAAGCAATGCTTTCCATTATCTCTAAAGCTTCAAATCCACTAATAACGCCAGCAATAGGATAAGGCTTCATAAAGTCATAATATCGACTACCTGTAATCACACTTACATGACCTGGTAAAATCAAACCTGAAATATTGTTATCACAACTTTTAAAAATTGTTTCAAGTGCAACAGGAACTGTTTTATGCATAGTTAAAACAGAAAAATTTTTAAGATTATCTTCTTTGGCCATTTCTATCGTAGAAGCAATAATTGGAGTAGTTGTTTCAAATCCAATTCCAAGTAACACGATCTCTTTATCTAAATTATTTTTTGCAATTTCTAATGCATCTATTGGAGAATAAATTACTGAAACATTTTTAAAGCTGGCCAACGACTCTCTATTCACTGGAATTTTTAACATATCACCAAATGTTGCAATTATAACATTTGTCTCTTTAGCAAGCTGTATGGCCATATAGATATCTGCAGAATCTGTAACACACACAGGGCAACCTGGACCACTTATTAAATTTACATTTTCAGGCAAAAAAGATCTTATTGCGTATTTTGCAATACTCATTGTATGAGTTCCACAAACTTCCATTAGGTTTATTTTTTGAGTTACTGTATCCTCTATCTGTTTTTTTAAGAGTTGAATTTTTTCTTTGTATGCCATGCCCATTTTTTACACCATTTTTATTCCTGTTTTTTCAAAATACTCATCATAGAGTTTGATTTTTTCCATAGCATCTTCTTCTTTCATTTTCTCAATAATAAATCCTGCATGCACCAATACATAATCCCCAATGCTTAAATCTGGCACTAATTTTCTAATGACATCCAAACGCACACCCTTTAATTCAACGATTGCTTTTTTTTCATCAACAATCTCTACTACTTTTACAGGAACAGCTAGACACATAAAAACCTCTCACCCCTCAAAAATTATTTGCCCTAAAGAAATTCCACCATCGTTTGCGGGAACTTTTTCATTAAAATAATAAATTCTCTTTCGATCTTTTAATTTTTCTTCTAACAAACACATTAAAAGAGCATTTTGTAAACATCCACCAGAAAAAATTACTTTCTTTGCTTGATACTGATCAACTATTTGTAAAATTGCATCAACTACCCATAAATGAAATCTATAAGCAATAACCTCATGTGCTGTTTTATTTAACAAGTCATCAACGAGTTCAACAATCATATTTCGATAATCTATCTTATTTTCTTGTACTACTACTTTATAGGTAGATACTTGACCTTTGTTACTACAATTTTCTGCCAATGCCTGTAATTTTATTGCTGCTTGTGCCTCATATTCCACTATAAAACAAGGCCTAAGAATCGCAAAAATACCGTCAAAGAGCCTGCCCAGAGAACTTGTTAAAAATGAGTTTAAACCACTTTGTTTTAGACTTAAAAATTGCTTTAATTTTTCCTGTGGAAAGTGTAAACGATGCATCTGGGTAGGAGATACTCCCGCATTATAGAGTAATTCAAAACCAATTTTTGAGATATCTTTAATGGCCTTTTCTCCAGATAAAAGCGCAAACGGCAAAAGAGAGGCGACTCTTTCAAATTTTTTTGTATCGCCTAGCAAAAATTCCATCCCCCAAATGGTTTTATCACTTCCAAAACCTGTTCCATCGATCACCACTCCTAAAAACTGCTCGTTTGCACCCAAACCATGTTCTGCCATAACGCTTAACATATGAGCATAATGGTGCTCTATGTTGATATTATCTTCATCGTAATTATAAAAACCTGGATGCAAGTCACCTACTTTTTCTACAGGAGTAATTTCTAATAAACTAGAGAATCTTTTTATCTGCTCTTTTTGAAATGAAATACTTCTTACATCGCTTAAATCACCAATGTGCTGAGACAAAAAAACCTCTTTATTTTTTAGCAAAGCAAATGAGTTTTTAAGTTCTGCACCGTAAGCGAGTCTTTCTTTTATATCGGAATTTTCTATTTTTATAGACTTTGGAACAATCCCTCTAGATCTGCGAAGAATCATAACTCTATCTTTTACTACCTGATAAATAGAATCATCAACTCTATTTAAAATTTCTCGATCATTACTAAGTATAAAGTCACATAATGGAGAGAGTGATTTATTTACAAAGAAGTCATCTTCACTAACTATAATTGGCTCATCTTTATAATTTGCAGAAGTCATAACCAAAACATCTTTAGAAAAATAATAAAAAATCAAGTGATGAACAGGTGTATAAGCTAGCATAATTCCAAGATAATTGTTATCAGGACAAATATGTTCAAACTTTTTATTTTTCTTTTTTAAAAGAAGAATTGGAGCTATTGAACTTGTTAAAAGTTCTTCTTCTTTTTTGGATAATTCAACATCTTGTTTTACAGATTCAATGTTTCTATACATAAGAGCAAAACTCTGGCCCTTTCTTTTTTTTATTTCTCGAAGTCTTGCAACACTTTCTAAGTTAAAAGCATCAATACCTAAATGAAAACCTCCAATTCCCTTTATTGCTAGTATTTTACCATTTTCTAGCTCTTTAACTGCACTTACTATCGCATCATTTTTATCTGCAACTATTTGTCTAGAAAGATTCATAAAATAGACTTTCGGGCCACACTCATTACAAGCATTTGGTTGCGCATGAAATCTACGATTAACTGGCTCATCGTACTCTTTTTGACACTCATTACACATGATAAACTTATTCATCGATGTAAATTTCCTATCATATGGACGATCAAAAATAATTGAAAATCTTGGCCCACAGTTGGTGCAATTAATAAAAGGATACAAATAACGCCTGTCATTTTCGTCAAATAATTCTTTTAGGCAATCACTACAAAGATTCAAATCAGGAGAAATACCTGCACTTTTTTTACCACTCGAGCTACTTTTTACGATTAAAAATTTATCTTCATGTTTAATACAATCTAAATCGGTATATCGAATAAATGAATCTATTATGGCCGCATTAGGTGGTGAATCTTTTAACAAACAACAGAATTTATCAATATTATCCTCATCACCCTGAATTTCAATCACAACTCCTTGATCGTTGTTTAAAACAAAACCAACAAGTTCATATTTTAAAGCTAAATTGTAAACAAAGGGCCGAAAACCGACACCTTGAACAATTCCTGAAATAATTAATTTATTACGTTTTACATTCACTTTGCTTATCCTTACGAGTATTCTTTTTATGCAATTTTTTATAAATGTAATTTCGCCTAAGGACAAGATTTTTATGCACGAATTATCTTTAGTTCAGGGAATAGTTGAAGCAGTAGAAAAAGAGGCCCAAAAAGAGAATGCCACATCTGTGACCAGCATAACTCTTCAAGTCGGAAAATTTAGTGGCATTGAGATTGAATCTATTACTTTTTGCTTTCCTATCGTGGCCGAAAAAACCATTCTCGAAAATGCCAAATTAATCATAAAAGATTCTCCTCTTGTTATTTTATGTAACAAGTGTAATACCCAATTTTCACCACAAAGAGTGATGCTAGAGTGTCCAAAATGTAAATCAATAGAGGTAACAATAAAAAGCGGCAAAGAGTTTAAGATTTTAGATATGGAGATTTTAAAATGAAAAAAACAGTAAAGAAGAAAAATACAAAAGTGATAAAAGCAGTAAAAAAAGTAAAAAAAACTCCTAAAAAAAGTAAAACAAAAAACATAGAACTAGAAATTGATGTTTACGATTTAAGTAATAAAATCGCAAAAAAAAACAGGGCCCTTTTACAAAAACATAACATCAAAACTATAAATATTATAAGCTCTCCTGGTTCAGGCAAAACAACTCTTTTGGAAAAAACTCTCGAGATGCTTGCAGATAAAATTAATATTGCTATTTTAGTTGGAGACCAAGAAACAGATAATGATGCCAAAAGGCTGATGAACAAGGGTGCTATCGTAAAACAGATCAATACAATTTCGGCTTGTCATCTTGATGCGATGATGATTGCCAAAGAATTAAAAACACTTGATCTTACCAAAATCGATTTATTAATCATTGAAAATATTGGCAATCTTGTTTGTCCTGCATCGTTTGATTTAGGGGAAGATCAAAAGATTGCCCTTTTATCGACAACAGAAGGAGAGGATAAACCAGAGAAATATCCAGTTTTGTTTAATAACTCTCAAGTAACTGTAATTACAAAAAGTGATCTGATTCCACATCTTGATTGGAGTTATACAAAAGCTCTTGAAAGTATTTACAAAGTAAATCCATGCATGAAAATTATTTCACTATCGGCAAAATCCAAGGACTCTCTTAAAGATTGGGAAGATTTCTTATTATCCTTATTAAAGTAAGTAAAAAATTACACACTCTATTTTTCTTTATAGACAAAAACATAAAACAGCATAAATATCTCTCACGCACTTAAAATGTGAACCTTTTTTAGGAGAGATAGATTATGAAAACAGCATTGATTACAGTTTTTTCTTTTTTAGTAACAATACAAATGGCATTCTCTTTTGATTTACCATCTCTATCTTTAAGTGATATGCAAAATATAAAAGATGGTTTAGTTGAACAAATTGCAGATGTTGAAGGTGGCGCAGGAAGAGATTTACCTTTAATGCAAACAATTAATCCAGAAACTTTGCAAGCTGCAATTGCTAAAAATCTTCCAGCAAACTTTTCAAAAACATCTGTATTTTATAAAAATGGAAACATTGTAATTCGAACTTACGTAAAAGAAATGGGAATTAAATGGCCAGTAAGAATTGAAGGACGATTAATTACAAATGATAAAAATTTCCAAGTAAAATTTGATCTTTTAAAAGCAACTTATGCTAAACAAAATATCAAAGGAAGAATTCTAGACTATATCGTAGAACTTAATTCTTCACTAATCTCTACAGCAGGAACTCAAATCACGGTTGATTTAAACTAAATTTTTTTTTAAAATTAGGCATAACGAAAAGGGCATTTTTTAATGCCCTTTTTTTATAAACAGGATGTTTTGTATGCCGACGAAGCGCAGGAGGCGCGAGAGGCGG
>CAZCDT010000054.1:0-21238 GCA_964497525.1 uncultured Bacteriovoracaceae bacterium | reverse complement strand
AAACTTATATGTTGCAATATAAAGGCGCAATCGAAGTTATAAGTAGGGCCGTTGAAGAAAATTATGCCGATCATGGAACAACTTTTATTTTAAAGTTTCGAGCAGTCTCGTGATATAGTTAAAATCTATCGATATATTTTTATAATAGAATTAATGTTCTTCTGTTTGTTTTGTATTATGTACTAAAAAGCAAGTTAAAAACAAGGAGCTTAATTTGAATATTTTAATCGTATTAGCGCATCCAAATAAAAATAGTTACTCCGCTGCGGTCTCAAATAGTATAAAAGATGGATTTGTAGATAAGGGGCATAATGTAAAAGTTAAGGATTTATATCAAGAGAATTTTAATCCTGTGATGACCTATGATGATCTCGGTGGAATTTTTTCTGGAAAGATCCCAAGTGATATAAAAAAAGAGCAAGAAGATGTTTTGTGGGCAGATCGCTTAGTGTTTGTTTATCCGATATGGTGGCTTGATAAACCGGCCATTTTGAAAGGCTGGATTGATAAAGTTTTAGTTTATGGTTTTGCATATACAATTGATCAAACTGGAAGTATTAAAGGACTTTTAAAGCATGATAAGGCACTTGTTGTTCAATTAGCGGGGTCTCCAGAGATTGCATATCAAAAATCATATTGGCAGTTTGCTTTAAATCCAAGCTTAAGTGAAAGAACGTTAGAATTTTGTGGAATAAAAAATACTATCGTTAAAAATTTAATAGGGGTTGGCCAGTCAGATCCAAAACAAAGAGAGACCTGGTTAAGTGAGCTTCGTGATTTCGCTAGAGATTGGTGAGTTTTTATATTTTGGCCTAGGAAAATCGCTGGCCCCAATTAAAAAGCGAAGCATCATTGTTTTATAATTTTCTGCGCTTGTATTAAATAGATCTCCAAGCAGGTGAGTGAATTCATCAACGTTTGTTCTAATTCCAAGCTCTCTAACTTTTTCATTAAAGTCCATACACTCTTTTAGCATTTCGCTCATGCGCTTGTTATTTAATGAAAATTCTAAACTTTCATATGCGGGTCTACTATATAAGGCACCAAAGTTTGCAAGTGCGAGTGAGCGAAGATAGCTATCTTCATCTTTTAAAAACTTAAATCCGTACTTCTCTTTTTCGTTCCACCATTTTGATCCATAAAAAAGTATTGGCGGGGTCATAACGACGGCACCGTTTGGATGATTTCTAAAAATTTTAGAGACAAGGTCTAGGGCCTTTGTTTTTAACTCATCATCTTCAAAGGGAGATGGAATAATAAAGGAGGTGGAGATGAAAATATCTTCTTTCATTGCAGCTTGCAGTAACTCTATGATGTAAGAGTTGGAAATAAGTTCTTTGTTGTGAATTTTTTTTGCAAAACTGGCATCGCCACTTTCTATTCCAAAAAAAACTCCAATAACTCCTGCGCGCCTCAAGATTTCAAAATCTTTGCTTTGTAGATTATTAACCGAAGAAAAGAGAGATAATTTTATTTTAAGATTTCTTTGGATTATCTCGTGGCATAATTTGAGCAAAAACTCTCTTTTTGGATTAGGGCCTGCAAGTCTAAAGTGATTGATATTAAAAAGAGCTTGCTGTGTTGTTATCTCTTTTAAAATTGCATCGATTTGATGTTCTGTTTTTATTTCGTTGATAGTGCTATGAGAGCAAAAAGCACAGATGTTAAAGCATCCGCGAGAGTCATCTAAAATTCTAACTGGCAGCATCTCTTGTGCTTGCGGATATACCAATGGGTGGTATTGATTAATTGGTCTTGTTAGAAGATGAGTTTTAATTTGCCCAAGCGATAGATTTGGATAAAAAACTTGTACAATTTTTTCCTCTGCATTTCCTGTAATGAGATGATCTATATTTAAAGAAGAGATAAGAGCGCTTGTCGCCAGTAGAGTTACACCAGGCCCTCCGGCCATAATCTTTTTTTTTGGCATTTCATCTTTTAGCTTTTTAATTAAGGAAATAGCGTGTTTTAGCTCATTTCCAAACCAGAGCTTAAACCCGATATGAGTAAAGCTTTCTGCCTTTATTTTGTTTAAAAGAGTTTGATTTAATGCTTCATAGGCGTTGTCTTCAATCGCGTCTCTAAGCCTTTGATGGCCTTTAAAAATTGTTTCATTGTATCCGCCTTCTTGTAAAATAGTATCTACTTGTTTGGTGTAACGATACTCTTTGATTTTAAGACCGATCTCTTTAAAAAAAGAGGGGGTTTGCTTATCAAAAATTTGAGTGTCGATATCAAAGTGCAGAAGAGTTTGGGCCAAAAGTTCTAGTGAATTGTCGGCAATAAATGTGGAGGTGTTAAAAGAAAAGCCACCATAGTTTATAAGAAGAACTTTGGAATTCATAAATAAAGGCCCCTTCTCTTATACGCATTAAGATAAACACAAGGATTTAGATGTTAATAATTGTTACTCAAAAACATTGGCATGCAAGTTAAGAAAATTTAACTTGATCTTTTGTTTCTTTGTTTTGGGTGTTTGGAAAATAATAAAAAAGAATTCTAAAAAAAAGATTCAAGGATTGAATCAACCTAAACATGACAAGGAGGTCGCATATGAAAAAGAAATTTGCAGTATTTTGCTGGTAATTTTTAAGTTGCTGGTCCTGTATTTAAAAAATACAGGACTACTTTTATAAACAGGATGTTTTGTATGCCGACGTGCCCAGGATGGGCGCAAAGTCGGCGATAAACAGGATGTTTGGTATGCCGACGTGCCCAGGATGGGCGCCAAGTCGGCGATTTTGGAATTATAATATGGATAAGTGGAAGTTTGTTGAAAAGTATCATGATACTGTGCTTGTCGATAACTTAAAGGTTTACTCCGCAGGTGTTATGTATCAGCACATAGATGGAAAAACTCAAGTTATTGGGGCATCTTGTGGTGAAAATCAACAGGAGAACTATCTACGCTTGGCCCTATTTGAGGCCCAAGAGAGAATGATTATTTGGGAAAACTATCATTTAAAAGCAAAATTTTTTAAAGAGGACTATTTTTTTACAGATAAAAAAGAGATTAAAAATCCATTTTTAAAATCAAATCTTTTAACTTGGGACTATGCAAAAAGCAATGGTGTTGCTTTATATAAAACTCCAGAGGTTGCAAAAATGAAGGCAGCACTTGAGTTAATAGAGCGCGACGCAGTTTTTTTATCATGGGTTTTTAAAAATGCTCCTAAAAAAATTGACTCAAATATTTTTGAGTCACTACAGTTAAAAGTAAAAAACGATTATAAGCTGGAGATTTTTGAGTTTGAGTCTCGTGTTGATGGCGTTTTTGTTTTTGGAGTCTTTTTCTTTCCCTTAAAAAAAGAGCTAAATCCAGTATTTGGATTTTCTGCAAATTTTAGAGCAGATCTTGCTCTTTATGGTGCCAAAAAAGAGGCCGTTCAGCGACTAGCATTTTTATTTGATGCTACGGCCGATGAAAAAATATCTGCCACTCCTTCAGCAAATTTTCATCAAGAGTACTATTTAGGAGAGAGGGGCACATCGTTACTTAAAGAGTGGGTATATGGAGAGTCTTTTGATTACAAATTAAAAAAAATAGATTTTTTATCAATAGAGTATATAAGGCTTTACTCAAGAGATGATCTATATGTTTATAAAGCTGTTTCAGCAGATCTTGAGCCTTTACGATTTGGGAAAGATTTTGTCGCATTTAGTGATAAGTTTATCAGTGATGTGCATCCAATTGCTTGATAAGACCGATCTCGATTGTTGTCCCAATATCCGTTTTTGGTAAAACACAAATATGGCCGTTACTTTTTTCAATTAATCTTCTTGTAAGTTTAAGTCCTAGTCCTCTTTTTTGATTTGTTAAAGAGGTGATGTTTTTTAAAGAGGTCATCTCTTCAAACTCTTGAACGCTAAGGCCTGTGCCGTTGTCTTTGATAACAATTTTTAGGTAAGAGTTGCTACTTTCAAGACAAGAAATCGAAATAGTTGGATTTTTTATACTATTTTTTAAAAGATTAACCGAAGCATTTTTTATCGTATTATAAAGGATATGAATTAAATCTACTCTTGATAATGATAGGTAGGTATCTTCTAGCAGTTCATCATATAAAAATGTAATGTTTAAAAATCCATCGCGTCTTAGTTCTATTTTTAAAATCTCTAAGGTATAGTTCCAAGCCTCTTTTAGAGATGATGAGGAGCTGTTATTATCAGGATTTTTCATCTTGGCCCTTAAAGAATCTAGTAATTCTAAAGAGCGATTAAGAGAAAACTCTATCGCTTGATGGTATTTTGAGCTATTTTCTTTTTGGGTCGTTTCAAGTTCTTTATTTGCATACTGAATACTATGCATCATTCCATTGATATCGTGAATAACAACAGAGCTCATCTCTCCAATATCTCGAAAGCGATCGGCTTCAAGCTCATAGCAGAGCCACTGCTCGATCTCTTTGTCTCGTACTTCTAGTTTATAGATTAATTTATTTAGTAGCTGTTCAAATAAGGCTAGCTCGTTTGCAGAGTGAAGAGCTACTGTTGGATATTTTTTAAAGTCGATATCTTGAACGCTTGAAAAGATATGCTTTATGCCATCAAGAAAGAGTTTTCGATATTCATAATATAAAACAAGCAATGCTGTAAAATTAGTGACTAAAATAAAAGTTAATTTAGGCATACTGACATTAGCTCTTATAACTAATGACAATACCAGTACTGTTGTTGTTATAGATAATGTACATAAAGTTATGTTTTCTATAATAAAACTACGATCTTTGGGCATTTCATTATGCTGGATAGAGCAAAAAATATTCTTTAAGTCGTATTTTTTGTGCAATTTTTGTAAATTATTATAGCTTTCTTTGTTGAGAGATATAAAAGCTAAACTTTGAAAATATGAAACAGTACATATTGCAAATAATGTAAATATGATTATCCTTTGCCATATGACTTGATTATTACTATTAAAAATAAAAACAATAAGGAAACCACAATAAAGCAATAGTGGAATATTTGTAATTAGCATATATTTAAAACGATTATATGGAAAATGCAGCATATCTAGAACGATTGCTTTTTGTTGAGCAAATGTCGCCGATTCCCAAAAATTACTATTTATTTGTGGAAAATATGCTTTGCTTTGCGGATATAGCCACAAAAATAAATGCTTTTCTATATATGCAATAAATATTGTAACAACAGAATAATATGCGAAAAGATGAAAAAGGCATTCTTTGAGCGTTAAATCAAATAAAATATAGCAACTTCCAACCGAGTATAGACAAAATAGAATAAACATCATCATTGGCATGAAGTATTTTACGGCCAAATTTTCTTGTTTTTTATAAACGACGTCCATACGTAAAAAATCTCTAGTTTATTAAAGATTGTTTTAAACAACAAATGATCTTTCTACAAGGTGTTAAAATGATAGAGAGTAAAATTTATACGCCTATTCATTTAAAGACGCAGAGACCAAACTCCTGTATTTAGACAAACAATTTCCATACCTTGATGCTCTATTTTTTTACGCAAGTTATACAAGTGGACGTCTAAAGTTTTTGGGTGAACGCAGATGTTTTCCCAGACCTGTTCGATTAATTTCTGGCGCTCGATTGTTTGTTTTTCTGCTTTTAAAAAAGCTTCTAAGATTTGTACCTCTTTTTTTGTTAAATCTGGAAACTTCTTTTGAATTGAAGCAATATCTAAATGTACTCCAGCGTAGGTTGTTTTAGGAAATGTCGAGGATTTCAAGTTTAAAGGATTCTCTTCGATGATTTTTTCAAGCTTTACTAAAAGTTCATTTTTGTGAAATGGTTTTGTAAAATAATCGAGGGCACCTTCAGTAAAACAGAATCTTAAAGCATCAATATCGTTTACAGATGAGATAACTATAAATCGAGTAGAGAAGATTTTATCGTTTTTTGGAGCATGAGATAGATAATCGAGTAAACATCCATCTGGAAGATAAAGATCTACAAGGGCAATACTTGGAGGAGTCGTACTTGGACTATTCAGCTCTTTTATAAAATCATTAAGATTTGTAAAATAGCGAGTAGAGTAGCGACTGTTTAAAATATCGTTGTAGACAAAATTACAACCAGGATCATCTTCTAGTATCCATACATGAACATCTGTCTTCATTTTGACTCCTTCCATGTTGGTGTTACCTAAATCATTTCTCTCTTTGTTTTCTTCTTTTAGCATACGGCACTTATCCTTTATTTTTTATTTTCTTTTTGTTTTGTTATTAAATGTTTTTGATTTTAGCGAGATACAAAAGATCAAAAGAATTAATAAAAAAACATTCCTGCCAATAATTGTAGTTTTGTTGCACTGTTTTATTGGCACTATCACATTGTTACCAACGTAACGTTAAAAAAAATCTTTAAGATAGTAAATACAAGTTAAGGAAATTTTAATACTTTTAACCAGTTAAACCTCATTTACATGTAAGAAGAAGTCATGTTTTATACAGGGCCATTGGCATTTTTTTTTTACATAATTTTTCGTCGATATAATTTTTTTTAGAGGAGTTATTTGTGATACAAAAAATAGTTTTAATAGGCGTTTTTACTATAAATATAGCATTTGCAAACGAGTATCAAAAGTTGTGGAAAAATACTTATCAGATAATAAAAAAAGAGTGTCTTTTAAAAAACTATCAAGCAGTTTCTTGTAAGTTTGGAATTCAAGACGATTTTTCACATGGCAATGTTTTAATATCTGCTTTAAGAGAGTTTCACAGATTAACGGCAACTGCGGAAAGGATTTCTGTTTCTGGAATGTGGGGAGCGATATCTTATTTTATAAACCCTAATATTGAAAGTTATTGGGATTATTATCAGGTCGGACAAGACTATGATGGAATAAAGTCTTTGATGTATGCAAAGGCCCAAAGAGAAGATATTTCAAGCTGTCAGGCCGCATGCCTTGCAACCTGTGTTAGTTCAAAGCTTATTAGATATTCAACTGCAATGTTAAAGTTGCACTACCAAACAGCAAGAGATGCCATAGAAAGGCGAGAGGGAGACTGTAAATCATTCTCTGCCATTGCAGAGGATTTAATGACTGATTTGGGTCTATATGCCAAGACCGTTTGGGGATTTACAAGTGGCGGTGGACACGCCATGGTTAAGGTATTTTTAGATAATAAATGGCATATCATGGAACCACAAAATAGTTATTGTGAGTTTATCAATTACTAAAAAATTAACGATACCGGATTAGATATCGTTAATTACAAGTTTGAAATGTAAAAAGATTAGTTAATAGAGTAAGAAATGCCCAAAAGAACGCTTGAATAGCTATCTTTTAGTCCAAGACTTCCTTCTAATTTGGCCGTTAAATTTTGATAATCAGGGTGAGGAATTTTTCCTGTAATACCAACATTTAGATTAAATCTTGTTTCATATGTGCTTTTTGGGCCATTTAGGACAAGACCCATTGGAAGAGATAGATGAGGGAATGCCTCATGTCCCCAAAAACTAAAACCTTTAGACAGTGTTGGAGAGAGTCCTATTATAACAGTTCTTTCGTTGAACTCTTTTGTGCTTTCCATACTGCCACGAATTGCGAAGCGAGGCTGTTTAGCGTAATCTGGATAAAATTCGTAGTCTGTGGCAACAGAAACCATATTTCCTGCACGATCACCTCTTGTAATACCAACAGCAGCATCCCAACTGATTTGTTCGTTAAGTTTATTTGTAAAACGAGCAGTAAGACCTGCGCCTCCTTGTTCATCGGCAATACCGTTTAATTCAGTTGAAAGAATTTTTTTATTTGATTGCCAAGGAAATGTTGAAAGTCCTGTTGTTGGTACTGCAAAAACAGCAGTAGATAGTGTGCAAAGTGTAATAACAATAAGTTTTTTCATCCGGCCTTCCTTTGGTTGAATGAATTAATAAAAATAACTTCTATTAATTATAAAATAATTTTTTATGATACGTCACGCCAAACTTGTTGACTTTAATAACTTAATTATCTATAAAATCTACATCAACTGTCGTTTTATGGTGGATGTAGTTCAGTTGGTAGAGCACCTGATTGTGGTTCAGGGTGTCGTGGGTTCAAGACCCATCATCCACCCCATTATTATCTTCACTTTTTACTAAAATTTAGGCCTTCAAACGAAGGCCTTTTTATTACCCTGAAATCACAAAATTTTGTAACTTACTACAATCACTCGGTGCTTAGCAAACTAATCGATATCAAGATCAAGTAGACGTTTCCAGAAATTTCCAAGCATTTCTCTGCTTGTGCTATTTTTGTGCTTTTTTTGTGCTACTTGATTTTTTCCTTCGTATTACCTATCCGTATTTAATTGTCTACCCCGCTATCGGGTCAATTTTGACCCAGTAATGGGCCGAAAGCTCATTTTGAGGGATTTAATTTTCCCTATAGCTGGAAACTTTTTATGATGGGACAAACGACAATGAAGCTACAACTTAAATACATATTGCAAGAATTATTGGATCGACATGGACTTTCAATTACGAAATTGGCCAAGGAAACCGGTGTGCCTAAACAGACCATCAGTAACTGGCTTAGTGGTATGAACCCCAAAAATATGTCCCAGATTAAGCAAGTGGCGAATTATTTCAAGGTGAGTATCGATTATCTGGTTTTTGCCGATCAAAAAACAGCACTGCCTCGTCAATCACCAATGGAAAATTATGCTCAAGAGATCAATGCCGGAATTTTTGAAGTAGTTTTAAGGCGTATTGCCTTACCATATTCCACGGAGAAAAATAATGAAGACTCAGCAATCAATAGCATTGGTACTCGAACAAAATAAGGAAACCGCTAAAATTATTTTTAAAAGATTGTTTAAAAATAAGGATTTTTTCTTTATGCAGGCCAGTTCCTTTGCCTCGGCCAAAAGCAAATTAAAAAAATACTCACAAATTTCCCAAGTGGTTACAACACATGAGATTACCAATATTAAAACGATCAAATTAGAAGACCAACTTCATGAGTTATTGCGTCAAGAAAAACATCCAGCAAAGATCCTATCTGTCATGACAATAGACCGCAAACATGTACTGGTAACATCTAAGAAAATTATTTTTGTTCCTGTTTGATATTGGATTCTTTATTAAAAAATTTAAGCAAAGATAATTATTGTATTGGCAACATTGCTATCTCTTTGAGGTGTGATTGTTTTTATTATTGAAATATTGGTCTACCACTTCGCTTGCTTTACCCTCATGCAAGAATAAAGACGGTCTCCCTAAAGGGAACCCTCCGACTTTTTTCTTGCATGCAGCAAGACTTCGTGGCGACTGGCAATTTCATAAAAATAAAAACTCACACTAAAGGAGATTGAAAATGAAGTTGCTAACAAAAGAAATTAAAAAACAATTACCAAAAATTTATGAAACCGAATCGGTTAAACTAAAGGACAAAAAAATTATTTGCAAGTTCTTTAATCCATGCGGTGCTGGTACATGGTTCGCTGTCGAAGGACAACAAGAAGAAGATGATTTTATATTCTTTGGACTTGTTGATCTTCACGAAAAAGAGTGGGGGTACTTTTCTCTAAATGAATTGGAATCAATTAGGCTGCCTTTTGGACTTACTATTGAAAGAGATTTGTATTTCAATTCTTGCAAAGCTGGTGATATTTGGCCCTGAATTGGGCCAGCAGCTAATAAAAATGGTGTTATAATTTTAGTATCTTTGTCACTTACAATAAACTATTA
Source organism: uncultured Bacteriovoracaceae bacterium (assembly GCA_964497525.1). Classification (GTDB taxonomy): domain Bacteria; phylum Bdellovibrionota; class Bacteriovoracia; order Bacteriovoracales; family Bacteriovoracaceae; genus CAZCDT01. The sequence goes on along the minus strand of CAZCDT010000054.1, from coordinate 11,582 downwards.
ATTATATCTCACCAGATCAAATGGCCGGAACAACCAGAATTATATTGTTTGGGAGTGATTTGTTGCCAAGTGTAGTTTCAACTCCCCCACAGAATTTTTGGGATGGACAGCAGTCAAATATGAAAAAATTAAACATGTTCATAGGCTTTTTACTGAATCTAAACTTGTGGCATAATAAAGCGGCAGCACAGTAAACATCTAATATTTTTTTATCCATCCCGAAAAAATAGGACAGGAAATGCGATTGGCTACGCCGCACCGCTCAAGCCGTTGGAGTAAGCTAGATTTGCGTAACATCAGTTATTAGGAGGGACAGTGACTTTATTGCTATATCAAAGCGTAAGATTTTGAATATTTGGGATAGACAGTATGTGCCAATATAGAACTTACTTACATTTATCTCTAAAAATTGCAATCGCTTCAGCTAAAAACTTGTTACTCTGATTTTTTCTCAGATTCACTACAATTTTTTCATGACAATTTTTATATTTTCTATTCTTTTTGCCACATGGACAAGCCTGTCGGCGAGGTATTGTTTTTTTGGGACCCTCAGAAAGGAATCTCAAGATTAAATGATAATCATCGATATTGAATAATTCTTGGTAATATTCAATGATTCCTTGATTACCATGGCTTCGCTCGCGATTCTTTGGCCAGAACCCCCATGCCTTAAAATGTGCCTGCCCAAGAAAGAAATTATGAACAGGTATCTCTAAAAATTTAGAAAATGAAGTTCCTTCTGGCCACACTTGCCATCTCTGATGAGAAACGAACAAACAAGCGTGCCAATCTGGGGGATTGAAATGCATATCTTCTTCGTGAGATATCTTATTTGAAATTTCATAGACCTTAGGAAGAGATTTCGGATAATCATTATCGAATATGATATCAATATCGTAAGTTTCAAATAATTCACCGTTGAACTTAACATCCCACCGACCTCTGACCTTAGGAGAGGTATTCTCATCAATCAATTCTAAACCGTCATAAGATTTGATAGATTCTTTTATATCTTTAAGTAATTCTTCCTTAATCACAATTTATTAACAGCTCCATGGATCAGTTTTAACTGAAACAGAATTTGCGGCTGCAGAAAGTCCTGCTCGCTTTTTTGCATTTCCAACTATGACTTGAGCATTATCAACTCTCAATGATTTAGAAAGTTTTTCTGTAAGAACATCCATATTATTCTCAGTTTTAAATGATGAAAATTCACTCTTCGCTGAATCAAGCCACTCATGAAAGGCTTTCATTCTCTCTGGTTTTTTCTCCCACTTATCAGCAAAATTTTCTTTTTTATTAATCGGATTTTCGACCCAATAAACACCATCTCTCTTTTCGATATATTGTCCCATATTATCAACAATTGCACTAAGGGCCACATATAGATTGTCACTGTTGTTATAAGCATGTCCTGCCAAAGTAGTAATAATAATGGAGATCGGCTTATCATCGGAATCTCCTGTATATGTGCTATCTCGATGTCTTTTTAAAATTTGAATTGCCTTTTGAAGAGTTGTTTTCACATTATCTTCAGGAATTGACTCTACCTCAACACCATCTGACTTTGCCAATGCCGCCCTTTTCTCATGCAATGCTTCTCTCATCGAGCTTTTAAACCAAGTGTGATAACCTTTAGGGTTACTAAACTGCCACTGCACCAATTCTTTATCAGTAATAATAATACCATCCTGTGGATTCATTAAATAATTTGGTTCGGGGTCAGGTAGGGCCGGTAAAATATCGATATGAAAACGGCCCTTATATTGAAGCGTCCAGCACCTTTTTCCTTCAATCAACTTAGGAATATCAGTTTCACCTTCTTTTTCCAAAAATTGAATATATCTTGCAAGCTGATCACCAACTTGTTTTTTTAAATCTTTTTGAGATATTCCATCTTTTTTTATATTTCTTCTATACACCAAATCAAAATCGTATTCATCACCTCTCTTGACTGGTTTTACCGAAGTCCCAAGTAAAGTTGATCCTTGAATGTATAAATTTGAATCTGATTTAAAGTTCTCTTGAGAATCTTCATTTAACCAATTCCCAAGGTGTAAATATTTTCTTTCTGCTTCTTCTCTCAATTCAGGAGGAACATCAAGGTCTTTAAAAACATCGTTCATCAATAAATCTAAATTTGCTTCGCTTAACTTATACATTTTTGCTCCTTCTCAAATCTCTGTATTTTTAATTTCAAGTGCCTTAATGAAACCGCCTTTGGTGCGATTTTCATCATAGATGATCATCTCCATATCAGCTTTTGGTTGCCAGACTCTCCCAAACTCAACTGCCGCAGAAACAGGCATTGCCGGAAAAACGTTTAAAATCGTACCATGTCCATGTTTGGCCTTTATTTTTTCAAATGCTTTTCTTGCTTGTACTCTGAAATTTTCAAGAGACTTCTCTGTCTTTAGATAATCATTATTTGGTTCATCAAAGGTTAATGTCCAAATGGATATGTCATCCCCTAAGATATCTGTAATCCTACTATTATCTATAGTTGCACTTAAGGAAATATTTAAAGCTACTTGAGACTTTATTGCTGTTGGTTCTTTCAATTCATACTCAACGGTATCTCCATCTAACCATGACCATGTTGTTGGTTCTCTTTTCAACTGAAAGACATTAGTAGGTATCAAATCTGAAATTAAACGACCAAGCTCAATCAGCAAAGGTTGAGGAGCTAATGCAAATACAGACAAATGCTTTATATGACCATCATTAATCTGATTTTTAACAAGTCGCTGAAAATTCTTCTCAAGATTCGTTTTCTCTAAAGGCCAATAATGTTCTTCATCATCCCGAGAAGCACTATTGCTTAAACCAATTTCAATTGCACGAGTATCAGCTGGATAACGATCTGGAAAAATTGCATTGGAACCTATTTGCCAAGTTAATGGACTTGAATGATTACCAATATTTGCACCATAAAGTAATAAATGGGTTTGATTTTCTTCGGTTAACCTAGTTTGAAGTTCAATTCTAGCTTCATGATCTGCTTTCATTTTTCTCAGAAATTCAACAGAATGGCCTTCGACATCCTCCCTATCAATTAGCCGATGATGGACATCACACATCAGCATAAGATTTGAAATATCTGATTTCAAATCTTCTGATAAAACTGCATCCCCCCTAGGCCCACCTGATTTGTCAGCAATAATATGAGCAATATAAGCTGTATTAAATTCTGTTTTAGTTAAAGGATCAAAGTAAAGCTGACAATTACAATAATTACATCTTCCTGCTGATTTTCCCCATAGTATAAATTTGGTCTTATCTGGTATATATGATATCGACAATTTTAACTCCCGCAATATATTAAATTTATGTCGGTTGAACATGAAAAGTGATTCTACCATCATTAGATCTAACCCAACCTTTTTAAGATAGTATTAAAATCCGTACAGTCAACCTGCGGCAAGAAGTTTAACTTAAAACTATTCATCTATAATGAATCTAAAATACAGTAATCAGCGGTTTATCTATTACTGACTCACTGCAGGACGTTCTGAAATCATAGACAAGGAAGTGCCAAGTTTATATTAAAAGCCTTTTAATAATCTTTCCCAATTAAGAGGTGCAGATCATTTTACGGGGCTTTTTGTTCAATCTACATACACATGCTTTGTGCATTCATCGATTAACCTCAGGCATCCCTTTTGCTCAAAAACCTATTTATAATATTTTTTTAGTAAAATGATATCGCTGCAATCGAATCCTATACTCATTTAGCTATTGAATTCAGAATAGATACTTAGGCGGAATAAAGGCCCTGTGCCAAATATCCATACCACTACAATTCTAAACGAAATATAAAAAAATTATTGGCTCCTACAGAAACAAGAAGAAAACGGTACCGCGCGGTAAACAACATGGGGAAAGAAGCAAATTTGCCGGCAAAATATCAAATGATAGTTAAGCGCTTACTGCGCTCATATCGTTGAAGTAAAAGGAGATTTCTGTCGATCTAATCATAAAGTAAAAAAAGTGTTGGAAAATATTTGAGACAGATGTAAGATTAAAAGGCTGTCCGAGATTGGGGTTTATTCGACTGTTCGCGTTAGGGGTTTATCGAACACATTTTTGAGGATAGGTCAGTGATGTCAGTTAAATCGTTAGGAGTTCCTAATAGTGAATTGCGAGTAGGGTTTTATGGCCAGCTCTGGATTTTACAATTATGCCGATTCTTTTCGCACTCTTTGGGAGGCATCAAAATCGCTTAGCTCTAAGCATTATGCTATATCACATTACATGAAGGGTCTTTCTGCTGAATGTGCGTTACGGTTAATCATTGCTAGACATGATATTGAGATAAGTGATTATCACCAGTACCAAAAACTATATTATGTTGCGGCAAGAGCAGAGCCGCGAAATACGGCACTACAGGCACTAAGTGTTGATGTTAATGTTATTACACAACTATGGGATAATTTAGATAGATATAGAACAGACAAAGATCTGTTTAGAAGAGTATCTACGAACAAAGTGAGCAAAAGCTTAAGGCTTAAAGGTGATGATTTTAAAAATAAGCATCTAGTTTTATCAAAAGTTAGAGACCGAATGGATGCCATCGTTTCCAGCTTTGGTAAGGCTGCGGGGTTAACATGAAAACGTTAGAAGAAAAATTAAAAAGTTATTTAGAAGAGAAATATGTAGCTATGCCAAAAGGCAGAGAGAAAGTTGAAATACTTCTTACAGAAGAATATGGCTTAGTTGGTAACATAGTATCAGATGTTTTTAATAATCTTACTGCAGAAGAACAGCAAGAGCAGTTTAAGTCTTTGTTAAATAAGTTTGTTCAGAACGAGGGAGTTAAAAGAAGTATTGCCCCCCTAGTACTGCTATATTCACCAGAAGAATATAGAAACGCAATGTCTTATGAACACAAAGAGTATGAGGGAACTTTAAGATCGGTTGATGTTCATACGCTAAGTGCCAGTGATATTGTAGTTAGGATTCCCGAAAAAAAATGGAATGCCCTGATTGAAAAAGTTGAGTTAAATGATAATCCCGATAAAGAATTTGAGATACAATGTGCAGCATGGCAGTCTGGCAACGAACACCTGTATGATACCATTGGAGGGTTGCTAGAAATTACCATTTATAAGTGGTTTGATTGTCAAGGTTATACCTTTCAAATTACATCAAGGGTAACAACTGAAATGACCTCCCATCAAAAGGGATTTTGGTTTATGACTTTTAAAGCAAAGCAAGTTAATCCCTGGGATTTAGATTGTAATATGTGATTGTACTACCGAAATATTATGCGCAAATCTAAAATCCCGTTTAAATCCTAGTTGTGGATTGTTAGACTTATTAATGACCTACCTGTAACACGGGATTGCGACAGAAAATTTTGATATTATAAATTAGGGATTATTCTTTTTTCTTTGGATATTCTCTCCATGTATAACAAAACAGATACCAACAACAGAAATACGTTTACCAATGACAGATGAACAAACCCAACCTCCGCAACAACATACCCCACATACATCGGATGCCTCAAATACTTATACACTCCGCTCTTAACAACTTTGCCGCGATTGGCCGGCGCAACACCAAGGCAATCACCTAAATCAATTGTTGCAAGAACCACAAGTAAGAATCCCACAATTGATAAAATATTTGAAGTTAAGATTGCAGTCGCTGGAGTAAAAAACAGTGGATTAGAAAAATCTGCTGAATACATTAAAGGCATTGCGGCCGAAATGTAGGCGATTAATGATTCTTTCCAACCAGCAGTAGCAACAGCATCCTTTCTAATTAAAAAGAAAAATGCGGCCAAAAAATCTCGAAAGGCCAGCAGTAAAAAAAAGAGCAAGGTGGACTCATACCATCGCACAAGGGCAATGATGCCAAAAAGTGCCATCGCGGCACTTCCAACATATTTTCCAGCTATATCAAATTTCTTAGATGCCGGGAGAAGTGCGTCTTGGTTTATTGATTTCAAGTTGCATCCATCCTTTCTTTTCAAGTTCAGCGTTTAGTTCATCACGGCCGCCAAGCATTTCTATTAACGTAATCATGTGATGTGAAAGCTTAGTGCAAAGTTCACTGCGATCACTTGGAGTCATAAACTCTGCATCACTTGCCTGATCAACCAAAGCGCGAACTGTTTCTTGCTCAAGGCCGATTTCCTGAAAATTTGACTTGTAGGCGTATACTGATTGAACCAGTGCCCCAAGTGCTAAAATTACGGCAAATAATCTCAAAACATTTTTCATTACTTTCCCCCTATATTAAAAACAAATTGCGCAATCTCTTTTGCACAATCTGAAGCGTTGTCAAAATGAACAAAGTGTCCAGCATTCGGAATTTCTGCATATGAAAATCCACCATCTTGGGCCTCTTTACTTGCAACAGATGGAATAATTAATTTATCCTCTTTGCCATTAATGTATAATTTCGGCAGCGAGCTTTTCTTTAATTTGCCAAGCATATCTTCTAAGTGATCGTTATCATCTCTGGCCTCAAGAAAGTTTTTGGCAGAAGAAGTGTCGGCCCTCATCATGGCGTTTCCGTTTGCGATATTGTTTTTATGAAAAAATAATTCATCATAATTGCAAAACCATTCCACCATGTTTTGATTTGTAGGATTTTTTTCAAACTCTGCACCGGCTTTTTCAAGTTCTGGCGTCATGTGTTTTGCAAATGAATCACCCAGAGATTTAAAAGCATCATTGCTAAATGGCACAGACAAACAGATCAATCCTGTAACCTCTGTCGGTATTTTTAAATATGTGCGTGTAGCAATTAATCCACCAAAAGAATGACCACAAAGAATAATTTGGTAATCCTTTGGTAAATTCTTTATCAAATCATCAACGTGTCCTTGAAAACTATGAATGAAGATCGTTGTTGGATCATAAAGAGCAACATTGATATTTAAAATATCAGCTAATCTCTCAAAAGATTTTGGCCCCATGCCTGGGCCTCCGGGGATACATACAAGAAGAAATTTATCGTTTGGATTCTTAATAATAATTTTCATTAAAACGTCCTTTATCTAACTTCCAAGCGAGGCCTTCCGTTTACTCCTTCAATCACATCGGAAATCCCAAATCGATCAATCCAGCGATACATCGTTGAAGTTGCAATATTAAAATCTTTTGCGGTTTTTGTTCGGTTCCCATTATTTAAAATCAAAGAATCAATCAAACGATCTCGAAGTGGCCGACCTGTATCATCTTTACTAGATTGATTATTGTTATCTGAAAATATTCTATTGCCGATTGATTCATATACAGCTTGTTGGTCAAGTACGCCTCTATGGGAAAAAACAATAATTTGCTCGACGACATTTCGCAATTCGCGAACATTCCCCGGCCAATCATAAGATAACAATGCCTGAATGCCACTCTCTTGAATTACAAACATTTTATTTTTTGCCAAGTCCGCAACAAATAGCTCTGTATAATATCTTATATCTTCAGGCCGTGATCTAAGCGGTGGCATTTCAAAAGTAAAAGTATTAAGTCTTTGCAGCAAATCAAATCGAAATAAATTTTTATCAACCATTGCTTTTAAATCACAAAGAGTTGCAGCGATAAATTTAACTGCAATTTTCTTAGGCCTTGTTGCTCCAATAGGAAGAATCTCTTGTTCTTGAATGGCCCGAAGTAATTTAGGTTGCACCGATAGCGGCAATTCTCCAATCTCATCTAAAAAGCAAACTCCTCCATCGGCTTGCTCAAGCAATCCAATCTTGTCGCTAGTTGCGCCGGTGAACGCGCCCTTTTTATGTCCAAACAGTTCAGACTCTGCAACGTCCTTTGCAACGGTTGCAGCATTAAATGCCACAATGGGGCCACCGATTCGTTTAGCAATATATTGCGCCAAATATTCCTTACCAGTACCTGATTCGCCAGTTATTAACACAGGCGCAGTACTTCCAGAAGCAATCATCATTTCAGCTTTTGCAAGTAGCCCTTGAATTAAAATAGAATTACTTTTAAATTTAATTTCAGAATCAGATCGCTTGCATTTTAACAATGCACTTCTAATTGCCTGTCGCAATAATGCCTCGTGATCCCCATCTTTTATAACATAGTTGATTAATGGACGTTTGGCGGCCTCTAGTATCCTTTGTGGCTTTGTATCACCACTTAGAACAATCAACTGCATATTTGGGTGTTCTACAATTATAAAATCCAAAAGATCAATTCCATCATACGCTTGGCCTTCAAAATTCAGATCGACGACTGCCACATCAAAACTTTGTTGTGCAATTTTACGCTTGGCCGCATCTACTGATTTGCATGTTTCAATATTAAACTCATCTGAAAGTAAAATCTTGCTGGTTTCCAAAATTTCAATGTCATCATCAACAAGTAATACGTTTGCCTTTGTCATAACTTCCTCACAATTGTATTTCAAAGCAAGCACCGCCAAGATGGGATTGACGATAAATAATCTTGCCTCCGTGCATTCGCACGATATGGTTTGCACTAGATAGTCCTATTGCTGCTCGATTGGCCTTGGTCGATTTTCCACGTCCTTGCAAAAACAAAGAAACATCTTCTTCTTTTATGCCCGGCCCATCGTCAGCAATTAAAATTTTTAAATTATTATCACGAGTAACATTGACTTCAACTTTCCCTTTACAAGATTCAATGGCGTTGGCCACTAAATTTGTCACTGCTCGGCCAAGCATGATTGGATCGTGGGGATACATAATTTGCTCACAGGTCTTTGGCCCTAAGATTTTCAAATTGGTACGATCAATAATTGCGCTTTTAGCGGTCGCAGTTGCTTTAGACACTGATTCACAAATATTTTCATTTGATTTAATTGTTATCTCAATATCTAACTGGGATCGCGCCATTTTGATTTGTCTAAAAATTTGATCACCAAGTTCTGCTATTTTTTGTCGAGACATCTCTTTTGTATCTTGGCCAATATTATCAAGTGACAAGATTTTCAAATGATTGCTAAGCCCCGTCATTGGCACATTAAGATCATGTATTAACCGTAAGTATGCCTCTGATGCCAGCTCGCGGCCTTTGGCCTTGGCAAGTTTCAAATTCGATTCATTTAGATCATTCGTTACATTAACCAATGTTTGCCTGATATTTTCAAGTTCTGTCACATCAAACTTGCTGTCAACTAGAAGATTGGCATTCGTTCCTAAAAGTGCAATGGCATTATCAAGTTTTGCAAGCGGAGATAAAAACCGTTGTGTGACTCTGGAAAAAACCTCTAAAACAAAAGTTAAAAAAAGAAGTGCTCCAAAAAAGGATAATGCTGAAATCCCAAGCACCGATATAATTAAATTTTTCAAAGAAGAATATTGAATAATTTTTGCATCTAAATTTTGTGGGCCGCCACTTCTTGTTATGTTTGTAGAAGTTTTTAGGTAATGTTCAAGCTGGGTATCACTTCCTACTCTAGTTGGCGAAAGTGTGCTAATAACAACTTTTCCGTACTGGACAACTTCAAAAATCGCATCTTCTTTTTGCGCCACTGAAAATAAAAACCGATTTAGCTCTGGAGTATCTCTTGATTCAAGAAGCGATGAAACATGTGGCGTAATGGCCAAAACAAAGCGATGGTTGCTATCTTTGTGATGATATACCATGCTGACAGTTGCAATTATGGCAATAAAAAATGAAAAAAGAAGTGGTAGTACAATCTTGTACGGAGTCATTTCTTTATTAATGTATTCCTTAAACGGTAGGCTCATCGATTCTCCATACAATTCTTATCCCAAAAGACTTTACGGTAATCGATGTACGCTACGGCCAAAGGATTCGGTGTAAAACCACGAACGCATTTACCAATCCAATAGTGCGCCCTTGAGTGAAAGAGATTAACAGTTAAAGCAAGATCATTTACCCTTTGAGCAAGTTTTTGATGCATCTCTTGACGAATTTGGCGATCTTGAATTTGCCTTGATTTTGAAATCAAATCATCAACTATTAAATCATTTATTCCACTAAAATTGTCAGGGTTGCTCGATTCAAAATTATTCAACAAAAATTCAACATCGGGATAGTCAACAATCATCGAGACCAAAAATAGCGGCAATGTTTTTTCACTATATCCTTTCATCATCTCATCCCAAGATATGATTTTACTGGTGGCATTCCATCCATTTGCCCGAAGCTCATCTTCAAAAAATTTTGCCATATTTTCCCCTTGCTCTAGTCCTTGAGGAATATAAACAGTGATTGGAATTTTTGGAGGAGTAGTATTTTGCAATGATTCTGCAACAGCCTTGGTATTAACATGGCCGGGAAATTCAGGCGGTAAATAACCATAAGCAGAAATTGCATCAGGATAAAATTCTTGTCGAAACTTTTCACTATCAATGCTTTGTTGAAAAAGTTTTCTCACTTCAACTTTATCAAATGGTGCAATTCGCGTATTGATACCCAGAACCCAAGTATCAGCGACAGGCGAACTAATATCTTGACCATATTTAAAAACTTCTTCTTTGCCGCTTAGAGGCCATGCAGATAGGTCATGAACCTTTTTAGTAATAGCATCGCTCATGACTTTTGCTTGATCTTCATAAAGCAAAGTCATATTTAAAAGCTTTGGCATTTCACCGGCATATTGATCAAAACGCACAAGCTCAATTGAAGCATCATTAATTTGTCTTACTTGAAATGGGCCAGAGCCTATTGGTTTTTGAAAAAATGTTGCATTTGATATTTGCGATTTTGGTAATACCTTAGCAGAGCCTCCAGCAAGCACATAAATGATTGGAGGAAAGGGACGCTCAAGACGAATCTCTACCGTGCTTTCGTCGATAACTGTAAGGCCTTTAACAAAATTAACCTTTCCTGTAAAATAATCCTTTGCCCCAAGAATTACGTCGTAGTATTTAAAAACCAAACTATCTTTACTAACATTTCTTGAAAGAGAAAAAACCACATCATCAGCGGTAACTTGTGAGCCGTCATGAAATCTAGCATTAGGATTTAGCTTGAAAGTTAAAACAAGGCCATCAGTGCTAGTTTCCCACGATGACGCGATTGCTCCTTGCACACCATAGAAATCATTAAATCGAAGCAGGCCTTCATAAACTAATTCTGAAAAAATCAAAGATGCACCATCGTTCATTTTGATTGGATCATAACTAACAGGCATTGAATAAATTGCCTTCACATAAGTAAGTTTGATAGCGCTATCTTGTTTTTTAAAATGATATGTAACAAAAATAATCGCGGTTATGAGTAGCGCAGAAATAAGTAGTAAAATGCCTCGCATTTTTATCTCCAATTTTTAAAATTTACAAAAAACACAAGGCAATATCGATGCCAGCATTTTAAGCTGTAAGAAAATGCAAAAACTTTTATCAATTTTTACAATAATTCGCCAAGCCCAAGCTGTAATAATTACCCGAAATGACTGGTTAATTTATCGGTTAAGAATAATTAACTGAGCAATAGACCTCAAAAAATGTAAGAAATCAAAAAGTATTGCAAAAACCCTCTCGAAAAGTCTCTCACAAAGTATTGCATGGGAGGGTTTTTGGGAAAATTATGCGCTCTTAATTACTATTATTTTCGGGCCTACCTTGGGATTTTGTCCCAAGGTTTAACGTTCACTGTGAATGTTAAGTTGGAGTG
>CAZCDT010000053.1:0-21693 GCA_964497525.1 uncultured Bacteriovoracaceae bacterium | reverse complement strand
CACGTGATGTGCGAGAGGCGGCGATAAACAGGATGTTTTGTATGCCGCCGAAGCATGTGATGTGCGAGAGGCGGCGATAATTGTAACGAAGGATTTTTTATTATGTTTGATCTAGAGTTTATAAAAGAAAAATGGGAAAAAAATTATCGATACATTTTAGCTTCTGATGAAGTGGGGCGTGGGCCTCTTGCCGGTCCCGTGGTTTCTTCTAGTGTATATTGTTTAATGAAAGACAATGTTGTGCTAGAGGATGCTTTAGTAGAACTTCTTGGTTTTTTAGATACTCTTGGAATAAAAGACTCAAAACTTTTAACTGCTAAAAATCGTCAGAAGATTTTATCAAAACTTGGAATAAATTTAGTTTTGAATTCAAAAATTTTGATTTTAGAAAATGATTTTTTTTTGTTACAGGCTGCAATATTTTCTGTAAACAATGAGATAATTGATAGAATAAATATTTTAAATGCTGCATTACTTTCGATGAAAGAATCGGCCATGATTTTTGAAAATGTAAGTGATCTTTGTGACGGAATTTGGATGATTGATGGAAATCAGTTTCCAGTAAAAAATAGTCCAAACTCTTTTACGATTATTAAAGGAGATCAAAAATCAAAGCTTATTGGACTTGCTTCTATTCTAGCAAAAGAGTGGAGAGATGATTATATGAAAAAAATGGAGCAAGATTATCCTGGATACTTATTTAGCAAGCATGCAGGGTATCCTACAAAAGGGCATAAAGAGGCCGTTAAAGAGCTTGGAGTATCTCCTATTCATCGAAAAACTTTTGCAGGAGTAAAAGAGCATGTCAAAAAATAATGGACTTAGATTTGAATCATATTGCTCAAAAACAATGAATCTTGATAAAACACCGATACTAGTTTCGCCTCTTCTTTTAAGAGATTATGGGTGTGGACAGGTCGATCTTTTATTTTTAGATGAAAATTTTTTGTATTTATATGAAGTAAAAGAAACTCCACTGATATCTAAAAAGCAAACTTATCGACTAAAAAAAACATCACAACTATTAGAATATATTTTTCAAAAAACTATTTTTAGAAAAATGTTGTATAAAATAGTCTAGTTTGTGATGAAGTCATTTTTTTTATTGATGCTTGAGTCAAAACTCTAGAATAATAAAAATAAGTTTCTTCGCGCTTTTTTTTGCAAATTTAAAAACTACAGCATATCCTAATATAAGGTATATATTTGAAAGGATATCGATTTATGCAAAAAATTATCACAGTACTTCTTTGCTTTAGTATTTTTACTTTGTTTTTAACTCCACAAAATGCCAATGCCCAGATGGATCCAAAAGTAAAGGCCTTGGTTTCCATGGCGGTATATGGTTCTATTGGAGGAGCTCTGCTTGGTACAGCAAGTTTAGCCTTTGGGCATAGCAAAAGGGCCATTGCAAGAGGTGCATCTCTTGGCCTTTATGCAGGTATTTTATTTGGAGGATTTGTGATTATGTCTCATGTTGCAAAAGTTAATAATTGGAATTTAAATCCGACAACAGAAGATCAAGATTACTACCCAGACACAGAACAAAACATTATATACGAAAGTGGTCCAGCTCAAAATGCAGGGCCATATGATGCTGGCGATGATGTAGGTAGTGATGATAGATATTGGCAAGAGATAAAATATAGCAACGATTTTTTTAAAAAGGATGATAAGATTAGAGCGATAAGAGGAAAATCTTTAGATTTGCCTTTAGTTTATTTTAATTTTTTGAATTACAATTTCTAATTTTCGAACGTAACTTTTCTGCCCGCAAAGTCAGGACCAATGTTCATAGTATCATCGGTTTCAAAATTTTCGATAATGCTTTCTATAGGGCTTAAATTATAGATTTTAAATATTTTTATAAATTCATTTTTTAAATTTTTTAGATGAACTCTTTTTTTATTTTTATTAAATTCTTTGATCATTTCTATAAACATAACAATGCCAGATGATCCAACAAAATCTACACAGTCCATATCGATTGTAACAGTTGTGTTAGGGTTTTTTCTTGTAATATAGTCTAGCTCTTGTTTTAAAACAGAACTATTTTCAAACTCTAAGGCACCTTTCATGTGAATTGTAATATTTCCTGTAACGTCACGATGTAATTGCCCTTGAATAGACATAGAGAATACTCCTTATTTTAAAAAGTATGTGGCATCATGTTGATTAAAAACCACTAAGATAATTTTATCAGGTGGTATAATTATTTCTAGATGGGCAATTGTTGCATAAAACCGTTAGAATAGTTGTAATTTATACGATATAAATTTCTTGGAGATATAATAAAATGCCTGATTTGATAGATGATTTTGATATTAATACAGAGAATAAATTAGTTTTATTAACTTTACCGATTGGAAATTTAAAAGATATTACATCCAGAGTTAAAGAAGCGCTTTTAAAAGGAAAGTACTTTTACGCAGAAGATACTCGCAATTTTTTTACACTCTTAAATCTTTTAGAAATTTCAAGTAGTGATAAAGTAGTAAAATCATTTCATGATCATTCTAACAATAATGAAATTAATCGATGTATTGATTTATTAAAACAAGGTGAAACCGTTTATCTTGTTTCAGACGCCGGAAGTCCTGCGATCTCTGATCCTGCATACCCCTTAATTGTTGCGGTATATGATGCTGGTTTTAAAATTACGACATATTCTGGCCCTTGTTCAATTATTGCGGCACTTGAACTTTCAGGTCTTCCAACCAATCCATTTACATTTCACGGTTTTTTACCAAGAGATGCAAAAAAAGATGACTTAGTTATTGAAAAAATTAGTTCTTACGGAACTCATATTTTATTTGAGGCCCCAACAAGAGTTCTTACGACACTTACTTTTTTAACAACACAGTTTCCAAACTCTTTTTTTAGCGTGACAAGAGAGATTAGTAAAAAATTTGAAACAGTTTATCGTTTTTATGGAAGAGATTTTATCAGCATAAAAGATAGTATTATTCAAAAAGGAGAGTTTGTTATTTTATTTTATAACGAGAAAAGTGACGAGATGTTTTTTTCTCAAAATAAAGATTTAGAAATAAGTGCAAATGATTATATAAACTCACCAAGTCCACGAAAGCTTTCAAAACTTTTGTCACAAATTTTAAATCAAGATTCAAAAGAAATTTATAAAAAACTAAGCACAACTAATTGATTTTTTTTATTACTAGCATTTTTGAAACCTTTTTACTCAAGTTTTTTCTATTTTGGTCGATAAGCATCAAATATTTACTCAAAACATAGATTTTATTAGATGAAAAACATGAAGACGCAGCAGAGTGATTTTATTTTTGCTTTAAGTGTAACTTTGGCCTTGCTTTTATTTGTTACATATTGCGAGTTTCGTTATGAGGTCCAAAGCTCTCCAGTTGTAGTAAAGCTTTACAAGGACACTTTTTTGTCTAAAAGAGTTGTGCGTTTTGTACATGATTCTTTGAAATTTAGGTGTGGAATTAGAGCTGAAGAGATTGATATAAAATCTAGTTATAAAAATAGACAAGATTATGAAGTTTTGTATAGCGTTGAATTAGAATTTTTGGGGCATCAAAAGAATGGTCTTTTAATGCTAACAGAACATGATCTAGGGGCATTAGACTTACAAGCATTAGAGTGTCCTGGAAAAGATAATAAGTGGGTTAGTTTTCATAAACAGGCCAATGAAAATCATAGAAGTATTGCTAGTCAAAATTGATTGACTTCATCAATTAGAAATGGAAGATCTTTTTTATACTGATTATAGAAATTATTGAAAAAATCATCAAATGATAAATCTTTTGTACGCCAGTGTTTTTTATTATTAAGTCCTAATCTTCTTTTTATTAAATCTTCAAATGCTACAACTTTTTCTTCCTTTATTACATGAAGTAGTGTTTCAAATGTTAGTAGATCATGAAATTTTATATCGTAAGGAATTTTACTTACGTATTCTAAAGGCCTAAGTGTTTTTGTCTTGTTATAAAGCATGCTTCTTTTATGACAAATTTTTCGCACCGTTTTTTGTCCCATAACTCGAAAAGTTGTTAATTTCCCTCCAAAAACAGCATGAATATTTGGATATATCTCTTTTTCAATGTGTTTTCTTGACGTATTTTTTTTACTAAATGAAAATTGACCTTTTGCTAGCGGACGAATTCCTGAATATGTAGATATAATCTGACTCTCAGATATTTTTGTGTCAAAAAATTCATTTACTACTGATAGTAGGTAATCAACTTCTTTTACAGAGGCGTTTGTATCAATATAGTTTTTTGGAACATCAACTTCTGTCGTGCCAACCAAAATTGCATTTGAATGTGGGATGACAAAAATGATGCGATTATCTTTTGTTGTTAAAAGCATGGGATTTTTTATGTTTAAAGAATCGCGCCTTATCCATAAATGACTCCCTTTCGATGGTAGCAGAGCTTCTTTCCATTTTAAAAAAGTGAATTTTGACAATAGTTGGTCGGTAAATGGGCCTGTTGCAAAAATAATTTCTTTTACATCTAGAGAATATTTTTGCTTTTTTATTTTATCAAATAGGGTGATGGCATATCCATTATCTTGAGGGATAATATCTATAAGCTCTGTATAATTTTTTGCCTTTGCATTGTTATTTTGTAGTGCAGAAAAAATATTATCAAGGGCCATCCGAGTATCGTTTACTATTGCATCATGGTAGATCCCGGCCCCTTTAAGACCATCTTTTTTTAGCGATGGTATTAATTTTAGCGTTTGATCTACACCTATTATTTTATATGGTTTATTTTTTAATCCTGATAGCAAATCATACATAAACAAGGCGATGCTTGTTAGAAATAGAGAGTATTTCGATTTTTTGTAAATTGGTAATACAAACTCTTGCTCATAGCATAAGTATGGCGCCATTTTTAGCCATAAATTTTTTTCGTGCAAAGCTTCCCAGATTAAAGAAAAATCAAGAGTTTCTAAATAGCGTAACCCACCATGAAACATTTTTGAACTGTAGCTACTTGTTTGGGAGGCAAAATCTAGTTGATCAATTAAGAAACAATCAACTCCTTGTAAAGAGAGGTCTCTAAAAATACCTGCACCAGTAATTCCGCCACCAACAATTAAGACATCGACACTGCTTTTAGTGCTCATTGATTTTTACCAAAACAAGATTTCCTGTTGCAAGAATCTTATATTGAACCTGTGCTTGAGATGTTTGACTCACAGAGAGAGGGATTGTTTGGAAATTGATTCCTAAAATAGCATTTCCGCCTTTTTTTATGGCATCTTCCTTTAGTTGTTTTATTAGTTTTGCATAAATTATTTCAACATCGTTGAGTTTTTTTTCTTTATTTGGTAGTTCAGGCAAATCTTGTAAGCTATTAATCAGTTCTTCGTCGGAAATTATAATTTGCTTTGTTAATACACCAATATGTTTTATTACATTATAGTCTGGTAGATAGGGAGAGGTTGAAACAATTATGTCATTGTTTGTTATTTTTATATCTGAAAGATTATAAAATTCACTTTTGTTTTGAAAAATATTATTCCTGTGAACTAAAGAGACTGCTTGAGAGTCATAATTTTTTGATGTGTGTAAAGTGTGTGATAAACCAACCTGAATATCTAGATCAAATCTTTTAAATTTATGCGCCAAATAAACGGCCGCATATTCTCCAAGATGAGAAATTAGGATAGAACCATTATTTATTCCTGTTTCATAATCTTTAACGTTTTTATCGTTGATGATTTTGTGCTCTTTTAAAATTTCAATAATTTGTTTAGCATCTTCGATATATTTTATGTTTGATAAAATAACTGTATATGGAGGATGACCTTCTAGTTTTATATCTAAATTTGGTAAAATATTTTCAGCAAAATTGTTAATCTCTTGTAGAGATTCTCTTGTATAAGTAGGATTGGGGGCGTTGTGTGATTGAGTATGCGAATCTTCTTTTTGGGTATTAATTTCTTCACTTTTATTCTCGAGCATCACTTCAGAGATGTTGGGCAGTATGTCCTCGGTGAGTTCTTGCCTATCTGTTGTATCAAACACGCCCCCATTATTGTCTGATTCTATTGAGATTTCTGCGATAGAAGTATCTTCTACTTCTTCATTTACCTGTTCTGCTTCTTGTGAAAAAGGTGAAACTTCTTCAACATTAAATTCAGGAATCTTTTCATCTGATGTGATTTCAGCATTTGCAAATGCTGCAAAGTTTTCTTCTTGTGGTACTTGAAAATCATTTTCTGTCGCTTGAGAATTATTATCATCTAGTGACTCTACATTTTGATCAATAAAATTATTTTTTTGAATGGTATGATCTATTTTTTGATCCGCATGAAATTGAGCATCTGTGGAGTTTTCATCTCTATCATGAATATATTCTGATAAATCTTCGATGCGAGTTAAATCATTTTTTTCTGTACTCATAAATTTTATTTCTCAAGCTCCTTTAGAGTTTTTTTCTGTGTGTATTAAGAACCATGACAGTGTTTAAATTTTTTACCAGAGCCGCATGGACAAGGATCATTTCTGCCAACTTTGTTTTGCTCTCTTTTTATACTTTTTTGTCCTTGAGCAATTTCTTGTGCTCTTTTATGTTGTGCCATTTGCGCTTCTAATCTTTCTTGCTGCTTTCTTTTTAGCTCTTCGACTTCTTCTGGCGTATATAACTCTACATTAAAAACAGTTTCTGTTATTGCTTTTTTGATTAGACTTCTCATACCTTCAAAAAGATTAAAGGCCTCTCTTTTATACTCATTTAAAGGATCTTTTTGGGCATATGCGCGAAGACCAATACCTTCTTTTAGATGATCCATTGCCAATAAGTGATCTTGCCAATAGTGGTCAAAAATAGATAATAAAATTTCTCGTAGGGCCATCTTCACCTGTTCCTGATTATATTTTTGAAATTTTTCCTCTAATAGTTTTTTGGAGGTTTCGATTGCATAACTATCGATATCATCTGAAAAGTTTTGAGTTAACTCATCAATTGTAAGTTCTTTTGTTGTATTAAATGTTCGTTTGAAATAAGTATTTAAATCTTCCCATGGCCATTGAGAAAAAGGAGTTTTTGTTTTTGGTCGTACAACATCAATGATATCTCTTGCAACATCTTCAACCATTTCAATTACAAGTTGCATATTATCTTGATCTGCTAAAATCTCTTTTCGTAAACGATAAATAACAGATCTTTGTTCATTCATTACATTATCGTATTCGAGAAGGTGTTTTCTTATTTCAAAGTTGTGACCTTCAACCTTTTTTTGTGCTTTAGCAATTGCGTTAGAGATCATCTTATGTTCAATCGGCTCATCTTCTTTCATGCCGACCATATTCATAATGCTAGAAATTCGATCTGAACCAAAAATTCTCATTAAATCATCTTCTAGTGATAGAAAAAATTTTGATTGTCCAGGATCTCCTTGTCGACCGGATCTTCCTCGTAGTTGATTATCAATGCGTCTAGATTCATGCCTTTCTGTTCCAACAATATAAAGACCTCCAAGAGCAACAGTTTCTGGAGTTAGCTTGATATCTGTTCCACGCCCGGCCATATTTGTTGCAATTGTAACGGCATGTTTTTGGCCTGCTTGAGAAATAATTAATGCCTCTTTTTCATGGTGTTTGGCATTTAAGACTTCATGTGGAATATTGGCCTTCTTTAACATTACCGATAGTTGTTCTGAATTATCGATGGAAATTGTTCCAACTAATACAGGTTGTCCTTTTGCATGTAGTTCTTTTATGAGATTTACAACTGCGTTGTATTTTGCATTTTTATTTTTATAAATAACATCAGCATCATCTATTCTTATCATTGGCATATTCGTTGGAATAACAACAACTTCAAGACCATAGATTTTTTTTAATTCTTCGGCCTCTGTTTCTGCAGTTCCGGTCATACCAGCGAGTCTTTTATAAAGTCTAAAATAATTTTGAAAAGTAATTGAGGCAAGAGTTTGATTCTCTGCTTTAATTTTTACATTCTCTTTGGCCTCTATCGCTTGATGAAGACCATCAGACCATCTTGATCCCTCTTTTAATCGTCCTGTAAACTCATCGACAATGATGACTTGATCATTTCTTACAACATAATCTGTATCTTTAGCAAAAAGATGATGGGCCCTTAAAGATTGATTTAGATGATGTAAAATTTCTGTATGTTCTTTATTATAGAGATTCTCAATGTTTAATATCTTTTGAACTTTATTTATCCCTTCATCTGTTAAAAATGCTGATTTGTTTTTTTCTTCTAGAGTAAAATCAACTCCTTTAACAAGTTTTGGAATAATGTTGTTTGTAAGAGTATAGGTGTCAGAATTACCTCTACTCGGCCCTGAAATTAAAAGTGGAGTTCTTGCTTCATCAATTAAAATAGAGTCAACTTCATCGACGATGCAAAAATTGTGAGGCCGCTGTACATATTGATCTAAAGAAAATTTCATATTATCGCGCAAATAATCAAACGCGAACTCATTATTGGTTCCGTAAGTAACATCACATTGATATGCTTTTTTTCTTTCTTCATCACTTAGATTAGAGATAATGCATCCAACAGATAGACCTAGCCATGAAAGAAGTGCCCCCATATCTCTTGCATCTCTTTGAGCGAGATAATCATTAACTGTAACAAGATGTGCCCCTTTTTTCGTTAATCCGTGGAGATAAAGAGGTAGCGTTGCACATAGTGTTTTTCCTTCTCCTGTTTTCATTTCAGAAATTTTACCTTGATATAAAACAATACCACCAAGAATTTGTACATCGAAATGTCTCATTTTTAAAACTCTAATAGAGGCTTCTCGTACCGTTGCAAATGCTTCCGGTAAAATTTCTACAGGCTTTATTCCTGATTCTAAAAGATTTCTAAATTTTTGAGTTTGGGCCTTTAGCTCTTCATCGGAAAGTTTTTTCATTTGTGGTTCTAGGGCATTTACTTTATCAACATAAGGCATAAGTGCTTTTAGTTCGCGACTATTTTTTGTTCCAAAAATTGATTTAAAAAAATTAAGCATTTTGTATCCTTTTAACTTTTAATTTAAAATATAATAAAGTGGGTCGACAGGAGTTCCATTTACCCTGATTTCATAGTGCAAATGTGGCCCTGTAGAATAACCAGTATTACCAACATGAGCGATTAAATCACCTCTTTTAACTTTTTCTCCCATTTTTACCGTGGCCATAGAGGTGTGTGCATAAAGGGTTTCTACACCATAGCCGTGATCAATTTTTACAAGAGTGCCAAAACCTACCTTATTACCAGTAAAGGTAACAATCCCATCGGCCGGAGAAAAAATACTTGCTCCAATATTTGCACCAATATCGAGTCCTTCATGCATTCTTATTTTTCCAAGGTAGGGACTATTCCTAAGACCGTAATAACTTGTAATCCAACCTTTGGCGGGAAGAAGTGTGGGGGTGGATTTCATGAATGATTCTTTATCAAGAAGATATTGATCGAGTTGATTTATTTTTGCCTCTAACTCTTTTACATACGATTGAATAAAGTTAAATCTATAATCAAAGCGAGCAAAATGTTCTGCAAGAGAAAAACTTTGTCTGGTTAGATTAAACCACTCTTTAGTGTAGTTATATCCAGTATTAAGTCCAAATGATCGAGCCATTTTTTGCTCATACATTTTTTTTTGTTTTTTATATTCATCCATTTTTTCAATATGCGAAGAATTGCTTATGGCATCTTTTAGAGCGTCATCTTCTGATCTAAAATGAACATCGAATAAGTTTTTATTATTTGTGGGAATGTTATTTTGTAAGACTTTTGGAGGAGGGGATTCGGTACTAAATTCTAAAGAGGACGTTTCTTCATCATTTTTATGAAGCCCGTGATCTTTTGCTTGATCGTTTAACCCTGTTATCACCCTAAGTTTTCTTTCAAAAATTTTTATTCGATCAATGTCTGAAGTAATCGTATTGAGTTTTATTTGAAAAAGCTGAATTTGCTCTTTTAATTCTCTATTTTCAATAGTTAAGTGTTTATGCGTATAAACTTCTTGTAACATTTTCCAATAATCGTAGATTAAAATTCCAAATAGCAAAATGCTAAAAATAAAAAATGCTACAATAAAACGAAAAAAAAGCCGCGGAATCCTAATTGATTTTACACCTTTTTCTCGTTCAGGAATAACCATTAATGTAAAATATCGATCCAGATAAAATCCTTATGTTGCTATACTAAAAACTGTAACTACTCAAAATTTTAGGGCATCTACGTCGTCAAACTTCAGGATGCTCATCGTTGCGCTGTACATACGTACAGCTCACTTGAGCACCGTCGTTTTTCTAGTAGCTGCCCCAAACTTTTGAATAGTTGATTTGCCCTAACTTTTTGAGCAATTACTAAAAACTAGAATAATTTATTAAATTTTAAGTGCTTGTGATGTTGATTGGCAATCTTTTTAATTGGCCCAAATAAGAACAACTGAAATGTTATCTTGTCCACCATTTTTATTGGCCTGGTCTATTAAAGACTTTGTAATGGATTCAAGTTTGATTGCTGTATTATTTGATAAGTCTTTAGAGTGTTCATTTATTAAAAACAAAATATCTTTTTCATTTACCTTCCCATGCATACCATCAGAACAAATCAAAAAAAGATCTCCTTTTGATATTGTGTAAGAAAATACATCGGCTTCTACAAATTCATCATAACCAACGGCCTTAACTAAGATATTTTTCATTGGATCTTTGGCCGCCTGTAGCCTTGTATAGTGACCAGCAGATATTTTTTCTTGCACTAATGAGTGATCTTTTGATAATTGAAATAACTCCTTATTGTGGATAAGATAGGCCCTAGAGTCTCCTACATTTGTTATATATGCCTTGTTTGCATCAATATATATGGAAGCAATAGTTGTTCCCATACCTTTTAATTTTTCGTTTTCTTTAGATTTTAAAAAAATTGTCTCGTTTGTGTAGTCGACCGCTTTAGTCAATTTTTCTTGAACAGAAAGAGCTTCATTTTTAAAAATAAAATCAGGAAAAAGTTCTACTGTCATTGCGGAAGCAATATCACCTCCGCGATGTCCACCCATTCCATCAGCGACGATGAATAATTTTTTTTCTTGATTTACGTATATGGAGTCTTGATTTGAACTACGAGTTTTTCCAATATCACTTGCTCCAAAGGCAGTAATTTCCATCCTATTCTCCAAAAAATCTAATTGGTATGACTTCTTTTGATTTATATTCTCTGCTTGGTCCATATTCTTGTCAATACAAGCAGATTTTGTATTTTTTTGAATGGCCAAATTATATTAGGATTTAAGAAAGGGAAACTTTATCCTTGTGTTTAGAGCTTTGATTTTCAGTGTTACAATAATAGATAGATTTATCAATAGTGTTGTATCTATCAAAAAGGTTTTAAGGAGAGTTGTAATGACAAAAATGGATATCAAAGAGTTTGTTGCTAGTAATTTAAAAACGGAAAGCTTTGCGCATTTACACTGGGAAGGTGGTTTCCAAGATTATCTAAATCTTGTGACAGAGCGTCCAGCAATTGCAAGAACAGCATTTCAGCGTATTTATGACATGATCGTGTCCTATGGCAGTGTCAATTATAGTGAGTATAAAAAGGATGTAACAAGGTATAATTTTTTTGATGATCCATTTGAAAATGGGGTTGATGCTGTTTTTGGAATAGATGTTCATCTAATGAAACTTGTTAATTTTTTTAAGGCCGCAGCTTCTGGATATGGAACAGAAAAAAGAATACTACTTTTACATGGACCGGTAGGGTCAAGTAAATCATCCATTGCAAGGCTATTAAAAAAGGGTCTTGAGAGATATTCAAAAACAGATACAGGAGCTTTGTACACATATGAATGGGTAGATGAAGAGGGTAGTGATATTCTAGGAGGAAATAAAAAATTTCCATGCCCAATGCATGAAGAACCATTAAAGCTTATTCCTGTTGAGTTGAGAAAACAGTTTTTAAGTGAATTAAACAAAGATAATAAAAATGAACAGCGAGTTGTGATAAAGGGAGATTTGTGTCCTGCCTGTAGGTTTATTTTTAGAAATTTTATGAAAAAGTATAATGGTGATTGGACAAAAATTGTTAATCATATCAGAGTAAAGCGTCTAGTCCTTTCAGAAAAAGATAGAATTGGTATTGGTACATTCCAACCAAAAGATGAAAAGAATCAGGATTCAACGGAATTAACTGGTGATATTAATTATAGAAAAATTGCTCTTTATGGATCAGATTCAGATCCAAGAGCATTTAATTTTGATGGAGAGTTTAATATCGCCAACCGCGGGATCATAGAATTTATCGAGATGTTAAAACTAGATGTTGCGTTTTTGTATGATTTATTAGGAGCCTCTCAAGAGCAATCTATTAAGCCAAAGAAATTTGCACAAACAGATATCGATGAAGTTATTCTTGGACACACCAATGAACCAGAATATCGTAAATTGCAAGCAAATGAATTTATGGAAGCATTAAGGGATAGAACTGTAAAGGTTGATGTTCCTTATATAACAAGACTTGATCAAGAGATAAAAATCTATCTAAAAGATTTTAATAAAGAAAAGATTCCTCACATTCATATTGCTCCTCATACGATAGAAATGGCCTCGACATGGGCAATTTTAACAAGACTTGAAGAGCCAAAAAAAGCGGACTTAACTAAATTACAAAAACTTCGTTTATATAATGGAAAAACTCTTCCTGGATATAATGAAGATAATGTGAAAGAGCTACGAAAAGAAGCGGTAAGAGAAGGTCTTGAGGGAATTTCGCCTCGTTATATTCAGGATAAATTATCTAATGCTCTTGTAAAAAATTCACATGTTGGATGTTTAAATCCATTTATGGTTTTTAATGAACTTGAAGGTGGATTAAAACATCATGCATTAATTAGTTCTCCAGAATTAATGGAGCACTATCGAGAGATGCTTGCAATTGCAAGGCAAGAGTATGAAGATATCGTTAAAAATGATGTTCAAAAAGCAATCAGCGTTGATGAAAGTGCGATCCAAACATTATGTGCAAACTATATAGATAACGTAAAAGCCTATACGCAAAAAGAAAAAATTAGAAATAAATTTTCAAATAAGCTAGAGGACGCAGATGAGAGATTTATGCGGTCAATTGAAAATAAAATCGATATCCCTGATTCAAGAAAAGATGATTTTAGAAGAGAGATGATGAATTATATTGGAGCATTAGCAATAGAAGGTAAAACTTTTGATTATAAAATGAATGAAAGACTGCATCGAGCATTGGAGTTAAAATTATTTGAAGATCAAAAGGATATGATTAAGATAACAACGATTATTTCTAAAGTCGTAGATAAAGAGACTCAGGAAAAAATCGATGTTGTTAAAGCAAGACTTATAAAAAATCATGGCTATTGTGAGATTTGTGCAACTGATGCTTTAAACTTTGTAGCGTCTATTTTTGCACGTGGTGATTCGGCCAAAAGTTAATCTATAATTAAAGAGGATGGCGATGGGGCACCCAATAAAACGCGATCATGCAAGATTTAGAAAAATAGTTAGAGGAAAAATAAGGGAAAATTTACGCCGCTACATTTCAAAAGGAGAGATGATGTCTCCAAAAGATGGAGCGGTAAAAATTCCAATGCCTCAAATTGAAACACCACGCTTTAAGTTTGGAGAAAAGCAAGAGGGTGGAACAGGTCAAGGACAAGGAGATGTTGGTGATCCAGTAGATGGACAACCGCAAGAAGGGGAGGCCGGACAGGGAGAGGCCGGCAAAGATGCAGGAGAAAAAAGTCTTGAAGTAGATGTATCGTTAGAAGAATTAGCATCAATATTAGGAGAAGAGTTAGAACTTCCAAATATTGAACCAAAAGGAAAAAAAACAGTTCAGTCAGCAACAGATCGCTACAAAAGCATTGGACCTGTTGGCCCAGATTCTTTAAGACATTTTAAACGTTCTTACAGAGAGGCCTTAAAAAGACAAATTTCTGCTGGAAATTATGATGTAGACAATCCAAAAATTATTCCAATTAGAAGAGATATGCGCTACCGCGTTGCTAAAAGCACGATGGAATTTGAAAATGCAGCAGTTGTGATTTATATGATGGATGTTTCTGGTTCAATGGGAGATGAACAAAAGGAAATTGTAAGAACTGAAAGTTTTTGGATAAATCTTTGGCTTAAGAGTCAGTATAAAGATATTGAAATAAGATATATTATTCATGATGCCACAGCAAAAGAAGTTGATGAAGAGACATTTTTTAAAACAAGAGAGAGTGGTGGTACTTTGATTTCTTCTGCGTATAAACTTTGTAATGAAATAATAAAAAAAGATTATAATCCTTCGGAGTGGAATATTTATCCTTTTCATTTTTCTGATGGAGATAATTGGTCCGCAGATGATACAAGAGATTGTCTCGAACTTTTAGATAAAGAATTAATTCCTGCATCAAACATGTTTTGTTATGGCCAAGTAGATAGTCGTTATGGATCAGGACAATTTTATAATGACTTAATGACAAAATATGGAGCATCTGCAGATAAAGTTATTTTAAGTAAAATTGCAGGCAAAGAGGCCATTTTAGATTCTATTAAAGAATTTTTAGGAAAGGGTAAATAGCAGATGGAATATAGAACAAAAAAACTAGATGGTGAACTTTTGCGAATCAAAGAAGAAATTTTAGGATATGCATTAGACTACGGTTTAGATTTTTATGAAGTTATTTTTGAAGTATGTGATTATGATACGATAAATATTTTGGCCTCTCAAGGAGGCTTTCCAACTCGCTATCCTCACTGGCAATTTGGAATGGCATATGATCAGATGCAAAAAAGTTATGCTTATGGATTACAAAAAATTTATGAAATGGTTATAAACACCAATCCATGCTACGCTTATTTACTAAATGCTAATCATATGGTTGATCAAAAAAATGTTATGGCACACGTTTACGGGCATGCAGATTTTTTTAAAAATAATGCTTGGTTTAAAAATACTGACCGCCTTATGATGGATGTGATGGCAAATCATGGGACCAAGATTCGCCGTTATATGGAAAAATATGGCCAAGATGTTGTTGAAGCTTTTATCGATAAAGTTTTATCTTTGGAAAATCTTTTAGATGTAGATGTTTTATTTAAAACACCAGGGCAGTATTCTAAGAATTTAAAAGATAAAAAAGATGATTTATTAAATGATGAATCATCTGATACTAGGAGCTCTGCTTTAAAATCTTTTATGAATTCTAAGTTAAAAAATAAAAAGAAAAAAGATCTTGTAAGTGACAAGGAAAAGGAAGAATTTAGCATTAGTGCTGAAAAAAGTAATGCATCTCCTAAAGATGTTATGAAATATTTGATGGATCATGCTCCATTACAAGATTGGCAGGCCGATGTTATGGGTATTTTACGAGAAGAAGCATACTACTTTTTACCGCAGAGAATGACAAAAATAATGAATGAAGGATGGGCAAGTTATTGGCACTCTACGATCATGACTCAAAAGGCGTTACATGCAAGTGAGATTGTTGATTTTGCTGATCATCATGCGGGTGTTATGGCAATGAGTAAAAAAAGGCTCAATCCTTATAAAATTGGATTAGAGCTATTTAGGGATATCGAATATCGCTGGAATACAGGCCGATTTGGTAAAGAATACAATGAATGTGAAGATATGGCCAAAAAAGAGAGTTGGAATAAAAACGTAAATTTGGGCCGCAAAAAAATATTTGAAGTACGAGCAAATTATAATGACATAACTTTTATAGATGAGTTTTTTACGGAAGAGTTTTGTCAAAGGCAGCAAATTTTTACCTATGATTATAACCCAAGTACTGGAAGAAATGAGATAAAAAGCAAAGACTTTAAGGATATTAAAGAAAAACTTTTGCTTCAGTTAACAAATTTTGGTCAGCCAGTTATTTTTGTTGAGAGTGGTAATTATGGTAATCGTGGAGAGTTGCTACTTAAACATGATCACCAGGGAGTTGATCTTGATACAAAATATGCATCAGATACGTTAAAGAATTTATCATTTCTATGGAAAAGACCTGTTCATATTGCAACAAAGTTAGAAGAAAAAGATGCCCTGCTCACTTTTGATGGTAAAGAGCTTCAAGTTACAAGAAGTTAGGCAAAAGTCCGACCAAAAAACTCCACCAATATTGTCTTTAATTTGTATTGCTTCCTTCAAAAAAATAGTTTTTCATTAAACAGTATAATTTTTTTTGAGTGCTTGCCGATATGCAGGCCTTACTAAAGACATAAAAAGGAGAAATTTTTTATGAAATTAAATTATTTATTAGTTCTATCTTTATTAATGGGATTAGCAGTGTCATGTTCAAGTAACAAAAAAGAGGTTGTAAAAGAGCCGCCAGCAAGAGAGTTTAAACCGACTTACATTGTTCGTGATGCTTCAAATCCACGCGTTCCTGAGTGGATTACAGAGCCACAAGCATGGTCAAAAAAAGAAGATAGTGGGGACGCCAAGGATTTTAGATATTTTGCATCAGAAATTACAGAGCTTGAAAAAAATAAAAGACTTTGTCTTAAGTCTGCTGAAGCAAGAGCAACAGCAAGAATTGCTAGCGAAATTGTGCAATTTATTAAAAATTCATATGCAGAATCGACAGAATCAGATTCAGAAGAATTTGTAACAAAAACAGATACACTAGCTCAAGAGATTCAATCTTTTGTAACAGGTGCGATCGTCCATCGTACATATTGGGAACAAAGAAGTTATAAGCAAGAACTTGGTGCAGATGAAGATGCAACAGGGTTTGTATGTTCTGCGCTTGTAAAAATAAATAGAAAGACTGTAGAAAAAGCGGTTGAGCGAGCAGCAAAAAAGATTGTTGGAGAATTAGAAAATGCAGAAATTAAAGAAAATGCAAAAAAGGCCTTAAAAGATGCTGCAAAGAAATTTGATGAGCTAGAAAAGCCTGTAAAGATTGATACTCAAGAGGAATAAGATCTATAAACTAAACTGATTTTTTGCCAAGGTCATATTTTTTGTGGCCTAGGTGTTTTTCAGCTAACATTGGAACAATTGTGAAGAACATAATATTTTTGTTTTTATTTATTATGCCGACAGTAATTTTTGCTCAATTACCTACTTGGGTTGAAAATACCTCAAAAGAGTGTCGGTCAACTCAATTATGTGCGGTTGGAATGGGAACTAGTGTAAATACTGCTAGCGCGGATGCAAGGGCCAATCTTGCAAAAATTTTTCAAACAAAAGTTTATTCAAAATTTACAAGTGTCATATCTTCGGATTCAAAAAATGATGAGATGAATTCTAGCTTGGAAAATCAAGAAACTGTTGAAGGCGATTTAAGTGGCGTTGAAATTGCTAAAGTACATGCAACTGCCGACGCGGTCTATGCATTGGCCGTGTTAAGTAAAACAAAATTAGCAGAGGAAACCAAGCAAAAAATTGAGACACTTGATAAAGAAAGCAAAGAGTTAATTAATGATAATACTTTAAGATCTGCAAGGGTATTGGAAAAAAATTATGAAGCAAGACGTCCTTTGGAGGAAAAGTATCTGTTTTTGACCAAACAAAAAGTTCCAGAAGTTATTAGTTTTGCAAAAATTAAAGCCGCATTAGATGCTGCTTTAAAGGGTATTTTGATCTGTCTTGTTGTTGAGACTGTAGAGTTTGATGAAAAAAAGTTTGAGCAAATGATTCATTCAGCTTTAACAAAGAATAAATATAAAGTGGCAAAGAACTCTAATGCCAAGTGCTCTCATACTTTGGTTGGCAAGGCCTCTTTAAGTAAAGAGTATCTAAAGGTTGATGGATTTGAAAAGTACTCATTAAATGTCTCATTAAGTAGTGTAGATAAGGATGAGAAAAGCAGTGGAAGTATTGAATTAAAATCGGTTGTTTCAGGTCGGGATCAAAAACAGATAGTGCAAAAGATTAATGCCGAGCTTTTGGCCTTATTAGAACAAGATATTTTAAAGTTAAACTTTGATTAGTTATATCAAAAAAAAGGAGAATTAAGATGTTAAAAAAAATGACCTCGATTTTTATTGTTGGTATTTTGGCCATCGGTCTGACTGGATGTGGATCGTTTAAGGCAAAAAGAGTAAGCGCGGAAGAATCTGATGAGAAGGCATTAGAAATTACAGATCAATGGGTTTCAAAAGATACCGATCTTGCAATTGCTGATGTTTTAGCACAGATGCAAAAGCATCGTGGTTTTAAAGAGTATATGAGAAGTATGGGGACAAAGAGACCAAAACTTTTTATTGGTGAAGTTCAAAACAGTACTTCAGAGGCCTATTTTCCAATAGATGATTTTAATGAAGCGTTCTTGAATGAGTTGTCTATGAGTGGAGACTATATACTTGTCGACGCGCAAGCGAGAGAGAAAATTTTAAAAGAGATTACATATCAAAATGACGGGATGGTTGATCCTTCACAAGCAAAAATGATTGGGAAACAGTCAGGGGCAGATTTGATGATTTTTGGTAATATCATCATGAAACCTGCGGCCCGTGGTGGAAAAACGATAAAAGAGTACTCTGTAAACTTAAGAATGACTGACATCGAAAAGGGTGTAGAGGTCTTAAGGGTTCGAGCAAAAATTAATAAATTTTCAGATCAAAAAAGTACTGGTTGGTAAAATATGAATAAACATTCCCTCCTTCTAATTTTTATTGTGATGTTTCTTGCTTTTTCATGTGCAACTCAAAACAAGAAAAATGCGGCATCATTAAAAGAGTTGATGATTCAAAAAAAGTATGATGAGGCCATGAAACTTGTAAAAAGTGAAGGCTTTTATCCTGGAGAAAATTCAAGACTTTTAAAACTATTAGAAGAGGGAATGCTTCTTCATTTATCTAAAAAACATAAATTAGCAATTCAGGTTTTGGATGAAGCTAAAACACTAAGCGATCAGTTATTTACAGTAAGTATTAGTAAAAAGGCAGCGTCAGTTGTTAGTAATGATAGTGCAGATAACTATTACGGCGAAAAATATGAACGTTCTTTGATTCGTTTTTATTTGGCCTTAAACCATTTTCAAATTTATCTAACAGGCAAGTATAGTGTAGAAGATAAAATCGATGTCGAGCGAAAAGATCGTCAGTTTCACTTGATGGCCGCACGGGCCAATATTTTAGAGTGGGATTCGATGCTTAAAAATTATCAGACAGATCAAGGAGGAAATAGTACTTATAAAGATGATTTGATGGCAAAAATATTAGGTGCAATGATTCACGAGGAAGTTGGTACCTCATCAGACAAACAAATTGCAAAGCAACTTTATAAAGATGCACTTACTCTATTAAATCGCAATTATCGTTCATATAAAACTTATAACGGTAAGTATAACGATTTTAGAAAAAATTATAGCAAATTTGCTCTAATGGATGAAGGTAAAGTTAAGCAAGATTTCGTGATAAACACTTCATACTCAGAAGAGTTGGAAAAGTTTTTAACAAAAAAAATTGATTCTTTTGGCAAGAAAAAAGATCATAAAGAAATTTCTCTTTGGATAGAAAGCGATTTTATTGCAGCAAAAAGTGCAAGAAAAATAGAGTTTCCACTGCCCGTAGGAGCAATACCTGCCGTAGGTGGAGGAAAGCTAACTCCTGCTGCTTTTGCAATGGCCATTTTAAATGTTGCCGCTGGAACAAAACCAACAATTTCGTTTGAATTACCTGAGGTAAAAGAATCTCTAGTTACTGATAGATTTGTGGCTGTTCTTTTAAACGATAAAAATCAAGAAATTATAAAACAAGAGATGGCACTCGTTGCTCCTCTTGGAGATATTGCTTTTGAAGCTTTGGATGAGCAGATTATTGCAACATCTATTAAAACAGGAACAAGAGTTGCGTTAAAACATGCAACTGCAATTGGGACAGCATATGTTACATATTCGACTATGCAAAAAAGAGGTGTCCCCGATTTTATGTGTATGGCGAGTGCCGGAGCGATGTATGCAGCATCAAATAAGGCAATTGCAGCAAGTGAAGAGGCCGATATAAGGTACTGGTCTGGGCTTCCTGGATCAATATGGACACAAAAATTAGCGGTGATGCCTGGAAGTTATAAAATAAGAATTTTAAAAAATTCAAAACAGGTGTATGAACAAAATCTTACCGTTTTAAAAGATAATTCACTGCAAACTTTAATGATTCGAATTTAAAAATTGATGAGGACACATCAAAAAGAGTATCACAAGCTCTATTTAGAACTTACGAATAGGTGTAATTTAAATTGCTCTTTTTGTGTAAAAAGTAAACGTCAAGCATCTGATCTAGATGTAGATATTGTAAAAAAAATATCAAAAGAGTTAAAAGATGATTTTAAAGTAAAAGAGATTGCTTTACATGTTTTAGGAGAACCACTTTTATATAAAAATCTTAATGAAGTTTTTGATACTTTATT
This sequence comes from uncultured Bacteriovoracaceae bacterium, assembly GCA_964497525.1. Classification (GTDB taxonomy): domain Bacteria; phylum Bdellovibrionota; class Bacteriovoracia; order Bacteriovoracales; family Bacteriovoracaceae; genus CAZCDT01. The sequence goes on along the minus strand of CAZCDT010000053.1, from coordinate 1,360 downwards.
TCAAGATGGCCATTCTGTTTATTTGACCACTAATGCAACAATGCTTTTAACAACACAGATGAAAATTTTAAAGCATCCTGTAATTAAGCAAATAAATGTTTCTATGCATGGATTACTTGAAGAAAAACAAATTTGGGATGCCAATAAACTTAAAATTATTTCATATTTAAAAGAGATAAAAGATGCTCGTGATGATCTGTTTATCAACTATCGTTTTTGGAGAGGTGCTGGAAAAGAAGAAGAAGAGGCAATCGAATTTTTAAAAAATGAGTACCAAGTAAAAGAACATCTTTTAGCTAAAGATAGAATTAAGCTTCATTCTAAAACATTTCTTCATTTTCATTCGCCCTTTATCTGGCCCAAAACAGATGCCAAAGGGAATTGCTCGGGTAAATGTCTAGGTCTTATAAAGCAATTTGGTATTTTATCAAATGGAGATGTTGTACCGTGTTGTCTCGACTATAACGGGGAGATTGTTTTAGGTAATGTAAAGGGTAATTTCTTAAAAGACATTTTGGAAACTCCCTTGGCAAAACAAATTAGAGAGGGTTTTTTAAAGGGAGAGAGGATTGCTAATTTATGTAAGAGTTGTTCATTTTATGGAAATAATTGATTACAAAAATTAAGTTCTTTGACTATAATAAAAGTCGTATGTCAGCTACTTTATCAAGGAGAACTTATGAAAAAAATTATTTTGTTGTGCTCTTTTATCATTTTTAGTTTTTCTGTACATGCCGATTCCAGTAGTGGTTGTGGTCTTGGATGGATGGTTTTTAAAGATCAGTCTCTAGTTTCAAGTACTCTTCGAAATACAACACATTTCATACTTCCTAATACTTTTAGTATGACTTTTGGAACATCAGGTTGTGCTCAACATAAAATTGTTTTAAATGAAAAGCGAGCGATTCATTTTATTGAATCAAATTACGCACAGCTTATGATCGATATGGCCAAGGGCAGTGGAGAGTATTTAAATGCTCTAGCAGACTTGACAGAATATACTGGTGATAGAGAGGTTTTTGGAGAAATGGTACAGATAAATTATGGAAAACTTTTTCCAACAGTATCTACAACACCAGTTATGATGTATCAAAATTTTAAAGGTATTGTAGGTGAGTACAAGGTTCTATAAGAATTTTATTTTTTTTCTTTGTGTTTTAAAGGCCGCTTCTTTGCAAGCGGCTTTTTTATATGATCAACTATCAGATAGTGAAAAAATCTATTGGCACAAGCTTTTGCATTATAAAAAAGAGTTTTTTGGAGTAAAAAGTAGTGTTGATAGTAAAAAGTTTTTTTTAAGTGTTGATGGAAAAAATAATCCTCAAAAAGAGTTTGAAGAAAGTTTAAAGATGTTAAAGCA